>DASZXE010001109.1:0-6072 GCA_035546475.1 Kofleriaceae bacterium | reverse complement strand
CGCCCCCGACAGGGCGCCCGGCGTCGCGAGTGCCGGCGGCCCACCCGGCGGCCCGTGCGCCGGCCCGTGCGCCGGCCCGCCGGGCACCACGATCGCCGGCGCGCTCGCCGACGACGCCGCGCCGGTGCTGTAGCCCACGGTGCCGCCCACCCGGGCCAGCTCCGCCGCCAGCTCGTCCGCCGACTGGTAGCGGTCCGCCGGGTTCTTCGCGAGCAGCTTCGCGACGATCGCCTCGACCTCGGCGGGCGCGTCCGGCGCCACCGATCGCAGGTGCGGCGCCGGCACGTGCAGGTGCATGCCGATCAGCCCGCCGACGCCCTCGCTCTGGAACGGCGGCCGCCCGCCGATCATCTCGAACAGCATGCAGCCGAGCGAGTACAGGTCGGCGCGGTGGTCGACCTTGCGCGCGCCCTCGCACTGCTCCGGCGACATGTAGAGCGGCGTGCCCATGATCGCGCCGGTCGTCGTCTTCGACACGCCGCCGTCGGCGGCCAGCTTCGCGATGCCGAAGTCGAGCAGCTTCACGCGCTCGCCGCCGACGACCTCGATGTCGGAGACCAGGAAGACGTTGTCCGGCTTGAGGTCGCGGTGGACGATGCCCGCGCGGTGCGCCGCCGCCAGCGCGTTCGCGACCTGCCGCGCGATCGTCAGCGCGGTCGCCACCGGCAGCCGCCGCAGCCGCGCGAGCCGCGCCGCCAGCGGCTCGCCCTCCATCAGCTCCATCACGATGTAGGCGCTGCCGTCGGGCGCCCAGCCGAAGTCGTAGATCTCGACGATGCTCGGGTGCTTGATCGCGGTCGCCGCCCGCGCCTCGTTGAAGAACCGCTGCACCAGCTCCTGGTTCGTCGACAGCTCGGCGAGCAGCACCTTCACCGCCGCCCGCCGGCCGAGCAACGTGTGCACCGCGGTGTAGACCGCGCCCATGCCGCCGCGCCCCAGCTCGCGCTCGATCGTGTAGCTGCCGAGGCTCTGACCCTGCACGCCTCGACGGTACCATCGGGCGCGCGGCTACGAGCGAGGGCGCGGGTCGGATCGCGCCGCCGCGCGCGGTGGGCCGGCGCACGCGAGCGCGATCCGCGGGAGGCGCTCGACCGTAACGCCGGCGTTCCACCTGGAGATGACGATGTCGAAGCTCAGCTCGCTCCTGTTCCTCGCGGCCCCCGCCTTGCCCACCTTGCTCGCCGCCTGCGCCGACGACGGCGCCGGCCTGCCGGCAGACCCGCCGTCGTCGGTGACGCTGGTCGCCTGGGGCGGCTTCACCGCGCCGACCGACGCGGTGTCGAGCCCCGACGGCGCCACGTTCTACTTCGCGGCCCGGGACGGCCAGGGTCAGCCGGCGATCTTCAGCGTGTCGTCGGAGCCGGGCAGCACGGCGCACGCGCGGCAGGCGGGCGCGCCGCTCGCCGGGCCGACCGGCCTCGTGATGTCGTGCGACGGCGCGACGCTCTACGTCGCGGATCCGTCGGGCGTCTACTCGATGCCGGCCGCCGGCGGCGCGCTGACCGCGGTCGCGGTGGGCGGCGTCGACCACGCGACCGGCCTCGCGATGGCGTCGGATTGCACGACGCTCTACGCGACCGGCCGCACGACCGACGACCAGCCCGCGCTGTTCTCGTTCCCGACGACGGGCGGCATCGCGCGGATCGTCCACATGGGCCAGCCGCTGGTCGAGCCGAGCGGCATGTTCATCGACGACCTGAACGTCGCGTGGGTGATGGACGCGCTCGCCGCCGGCCAGGACGGCCCCGGCGTGCTGTTCGCCATCCCGTCCGACGGCTCGACGGCGACGCCGGTGATGAGCAACCTGCACATGGGCTCGCCGGGCGGCGTGTCGCTGACCGCGGGCGGCGGCACCGCCGTCATCCCGACGCGCGACGTCTCGAACAAGACGCAGCTCACGACCGTGAAGATCGCCACCGGCGCGGTCGTCAACGTGCCGGCGCCCGACATCCTGGCGCCCGCCGGCATCCGCGTCGCGCGCGGCGCCGGCGTGTTCGCGGTCGTCGACGCGGCGGGCGACGCGATCTACCGCGCCGACTGAGCCGGGCGGCTCGGCCCGGCGCGAGCGGCTAGATCCGCGACAGGCACTCCATCAGGCGGACCGGATCGTCGCTCTCGATCCAGTCGAGGCCGGTGGCGGCGAGCCGCTCGACCTCCGCGGCGCTCGACGCCGCCGGATCGATCGGCTTGCCGGTCGTCGAGCCGAGCGGGAAGATCGTGTGGGTGCCGACGGCGACGCCGCGCTGGTGCAGCCGCTCGACCGCCTCGCCGCCGATCAGGGTGTGCTCGGCGCCGACCACGCGGCTGTCGAGGATCCAGCCGATCACGTGGCGATCGAGCAGGCGCGACAGCGCGCGCCGCCGGGTCAGCACGTCGACCAGCGCGCGCAGCCCGTCGAGCATGCCGTCGTCGAAGCAGAAGCCGGTCTCGAGATCGCGCGCGGTCCGCCGCGCCGCCCTCAGCTTGCGCGGGTCGAACGACGTCACGATCACGCGCGCGGCGGCGCCGGCCGCGACGATCGCCCGCGCCGCGATCGCGCCGACCTCGGTCGGCCACCAGCGCGGCAGGTCGACCTTGAGCTCGACGTTGGCCGCGACCTTGCCGTCGATCGCGGCGAGCACCTCGTCGAAGCGCGCGATCGGCTCCTCGCGGGCGTAGTGGGCGGTGACGCGGCTTCCGTCCGGGCCGATGCCCATCGGCACGTCGCGCCGCAGCTTCAGCTTCGACAGGCGAGCCCAGGTCAGGTCGCTGACGCGCGCGTCGACGCCGGTCAGCCGGCGCAGGTCGTCGTCGTGCACGACCACCGGCACGCCGTCGGCGGTGAGGCGGACATCGAGCTCGACCGCGGGCACGCCGAGCTCGATCGCCTTCTGGAAGCCGACCAGCGAGTTCTCCTGGTGCAGCGTGGGGACGCCGCGGTGCCCGACGACGAGCGGGCGGTGCTTGGCGGCGAGGAACGGATTGCCGGCATGGTTCTCGACGCCGGCGTGAGGCCACATCGGACGGGCGGGGAGCTGGGACTGCACGTCATCCTCCGCTGCCGGGCAGGTCCCCGGCGCGCGCGGCTCCGTCGGCGATGGGAGGGTCGCCTGCGATCTCGGCCACGGTCTCGAGCGCGATCGCCATCAGCGCGGCACCGGAGTCGAGGTCGATGTTGGCCAGGTTGTCCAGGGGTTCATGGTAGCCGCGCCGGCCTGATCGTAGTGTTCCATCCGCGGCACGACCGGCAAGCCTGCAGCGCTGAAGATCTGCGCGCCGGTGTCGGCGTCCGTGCTCGACCGCTGCCACGGGAGGCGCACCTCGCCGTGCATCACCGGATGCGGTGCGATCGCGCGCACCTCGGCGCCGTGCGCGCGGCGCTCGGACGGTGCCGCGTCGCGTCGTGCCGGGGGCAGGTGCCACCGCGACGTCGCGAGGTTCCACCGGCGGTCGACGCGGCGGGCGGTCGCGGCGAGGCGCAGCGCCGCGGCGCCTTCACCGAACGAGCTCCGGACGACGCGGCGGTCGCGCTCGAGGTCGTGGGCGATCATGTCCATCACGAAGACTCCGACGACGGCCGCGCCCGGAAGGTCACGCGACCGCGAGCCGGGCGGCGAGGCGATCGAGCTCACGTTCGTCCCGGTGGCCCGGCGGCGGCGAGGGTACCGCGGGGCCGCGGAAAGTTGCCCGCGCGGCGCCGGTGCCGATCATGGCCGCATGGCCGTGACGGCGCCTCCCGTCCTCCTGCTCGGCGACCGCCGCCGGCCGCTGCAGGACCTCTACCACGGGCTGCTCACGCGGCCGTGGCGGGTCACGCTCGGCGTCATCGCCGGCGGCGCGGTCGTCATCAACGTCGTGTTCGCGCTGGCGTACTGGCTCGCCGGCGGCGTCAGCCACGCGCACGGCCTCGCCGACGACTTCTACTTCAGCGTGCAGACTGCGGGGACGATCGGCTACGGCGGGATGACGCCGGCGGGGACGCCGGCGAACGTGCTGGTCGTCGTCGAGTCGGTGGTGAGCCTGCTCGCGACCGCGCTGGCGACCGGCCTGGTGTTCGCGAAGTTCTCGCGGTCGACCGCGCGCATCCGCTTCGCAGCGCACCCGACGATCTCGCCGTACGACGGACGGCCGACCTTGCGGCTGCGCGTCGGCAACGAGCGCGGCAACTCGTCGATCGTCGAGGCGCGCTTCCGCATCGTCTTCAGCCGCACCTACGTGACCGCCGAGGGCGAGAAGGTCTATCCGCAGACCGACCTCGCGCTCGTGCGCGACCACGCGCCGGCGCTGTCGCGCGCGTGGACGATCATGCACACGATCGACGCGCAGAGCCCGCTGCACGGCGCGACGGCGGCGTCGCTGGCCGAGGTCGAGGCGGAGCTGTTCGTGTCGGTCACCGGCGTCGACGAGACGACCGCGCAGACCGTCCACGCGCGCATCATGTACGACGCCGCCGACGTCGCCTTCGGCGTGCGCCCCGAGGACATCCTGTCCGAGCGGCCCGACGGCACGTTCATCGTCGACCTCGGCAAGTTCGACGGCCTCACGCCGGTCGCCGCCAGGGCCGCGTAGCGGTCGCTGCCCTGGCGCGCGAGGATCGACCCCCGGCGAGTCTCCGGTGGAACGTCTCCGGGACGAGGACCGTCACCGCGACGAGGGCGCGGCGGCCGCGGGCGTCAGTCGTTGGGCGCGAAGCGGATCGGGTAGGCGATGCTGACGGAGGTGCGCTGCGGGGTCTGGAGCTTGAGCTGCGAGACCTGGTCGATGACGCAGCGGCGCAGGCCGTCGTCGGCGGGCTCGTCGCGGCCGATCGAGACCTGGTCGAACTGACCGGTGCCGGCGGCGGCGCGGAAGTTGACGACCATCATGCCGCGCACGCGCCGGTTGCTCTGCAAGGTCGTCGCGTAGCACTGCTGGATCGGCGCCTGGATCGACTGCATGCGCGCGGTGATGTCGGCGCGCACGCCCGCGCCGGTGCCGGTGCGCGCGCAGCCGGCGGCGAGCGCGGCCACGAGGAGGAGCGAGGGGGTGCGGATCATCTCAGTCCTCCTGCACGATCGTCTTCTTGGGGCCCTGCTTCAGGATCTTGAACTCGACGCGCCGGTTGGCCTCGCGGCCCTCGGCGGTGCCGTTGTCGGCGATCGGCACGTCGGGGCCGTAGCCCTTGGCGGTCAGGCGCTTCTTGTCGACGCCCTTGCCGAGGAGGTACTTGCGCACCGACTCGGCGCGGCCCTGCGACAGCTTGCGGTTGATCGCCGCGGTGCCCGTCGAGTCGGTGTGGCCCTGCACCTCGACCAGCTCGATCTGCGGGTTGTCGACCATCACGTCGGCGACCTGATCGAGCAGCGGGAACGACACCGGCAGCAGCTTGTCGGAGCCGGTCTCGAACTGGACCTTGTCCATGATCTGGATGTTGGACGCGGTCAGCACGACGCGCGCCGGCGGCGGCGGCGGCCGATCGGCGCGGATCTCGAGCGGTGGGAACGGGTCCTGCTGCACGGTCACCAGCGAGCACGCGCCGGTGACCGCGAGCGCCCCGCCGAGGAGCATGCGAGTCACGAGAGTGAGAGTGCGCACGGCGGCGACTGTAGCCCACCGCGTCGGGAGCGCGAAGCGCCGCCGGCGAGCCATCGACGGGCCGCTGTCGAGCCACGGGGCGCGGCGCAGCGCCCGCCGGCAAGGCCGCCCTGCTTCCGGCAGTCGCCGCCGTGCGCGCCGTGCGCGGCGGACCTCGCCGCGCGACGCGGAGGCTTCAGCGAGCCGTGGAGCCGAGCGCGATCGGCGCGGCGGCGACGGCGCGCCGCAGCACCCACGGCAGCATCGGCAGGCCGAGCGTGGCGAGCGCGACGACGTGGGCGAGGCGGTACGCGACCGCGACGGTGATGGCGACGGTGGCCGGGATGCCGGCGGTCGCCAGCGCGAGCACGACCGCGGCCTCGAGCACGCCGAGGTGGCCCGGCATCGGCAGCGCCGAGCCGACGTTGATCGCGACCATCGCGAGGAGGATCGTGCCGGGCGCGAGCGCGACGCCGGCGGCCGACGCGGCGAGCGCGATGACGGTGAGCTCGCCGGCGGCCGAGACGAGCGACCACGCGC
>DASZXE010001108.1:0-8035 GCA_035546475.1 Kofleriaceae bacterium | reverse complement strand
AGGCGGCCGCCGACGAGGCGTTCCGCCGGATGAAGGACCAGGCGGCGCGCGGCGGCGGCCCGAGCACGAATGGCCCGCGCGCCGGCGCGTCGTCGAGCGGCGCGAGCAGCAGCGCGCGGCCGCCGCGGCCCGGCTCGAACGCGGCGCAGGTGACCGAGTGGTACCGCACGCTCAACCTGACGCCGGGCGCCGATCTCGCCGAGGTGAAGAGCGCGTACCGGCAGCTCATGCGCAAGTACCACCCGGACATGCACGCCGGGAACCCGCAGAAGCAGAAGGCGGCCAACGAGCTCTCGCTGCGGGTGACGACCGCGTACAACGGCCTGCAGGCGCACCTCGCGAAGGCGACCTGACGGCGGCGCGACACGTCGTGTAAGCGCGGGCGGCGCGACCGCCGTGCTATGCGTCGCGCATGGATGGAGCCAGCCAGACGGCGCTCATGGTCTGCGCGTATCGCGCACGCATCAGCCGGAGCGCGCGGCCGCTGTTCGTCGATCCGTGGGCCGAGGCGCTGGCCGGCGACGAGGGGCCGGCGATCGCCGACGCGTTCGATCGCCACTGGCCCGCGATGGAGCTGTGGCTCGGCTTGCGGGTCGCGTACCTCGACCGGCTGATCGGCGTCATGACCGACCGTCCGGGGGTGCGGCAGGTCGTGCTGCTCGGCGCCGGCTACGACACCCGCGCCGCGCGCCTGCCGTACAGCGGCGTCAGCTACTTCGAGGTCGACCACCCCGACACGCAGGCCGCGAAGCGCGCGCGGCTGGCCCGGCTGCCCGGCTATCCGGTCGACGCGGCGATCTACGCGCCGTGCGACTTCGAGCGCGAGGATCCGGTCGAGCGGCTGGTCGCCGCCGGGCTGTCGCCGCGCGAGCCGGCGCTCGTCCTCTGGGAAGGCGTCGTGCCGTACCTCAGCGAGCCGGCGGTGCGCGCCACCGCGACGTCGATCGCGCGCGGCCTCGAGCCGCGCTCGCTGCTCGCGTTCGACCTCCCCGGCAAGAACATCGCCGAGGGCAAGAAGCTGTCCGCGCAGGACCACGGCCTCCGCGACTACATCGCCGACCTCGCCGAGCCGGTCCGCTACGGCGCCGACCACCCCACGCCGCTCCTCGCCGCCTGCGGCTTCCGCTGGGTCCGCACGATCAACTTCGACGACCTCGCGCTCGAGTACGGCGCCGGCTACGACCGCGACCGCCTCTTCCGCTTCCAGCGCATCGCCCTCGCCTCCGGCGCCCGCCCCGACTTCGGATGGCCCTGACCAGCCGGGTCAGTCGAACGGCGAGATGAGCACGGCCTCGCTCTTGCCGCGCGCCATGACGACGTCCTGGTAGTAGCGGCCGGGCGCGACGCCCGAGGTCTTCACCGCCTGCAGCTCCGCCTCGACGGCGGTCTTGAGGTCGTCGTAGTCGCGGCTGTCCATCACGCGGCCGTTGATGAAGACCGTCGGCGTGCCGGTCACGCCGAACCGCTCGAGGACGTCCGCGTTGGTCGCCATCCACTGCTCGCACGGCCCGCCGTCGGCGATGTCGGCCTTGTACTTCTTCAGGTCGAGACCGATCCCCTTCGCGCGCGCCTCGATCGCGTCGGCGTCGGCCTGGTCGCGATCCGGTCCGTCGTCGCTGGCCCAGATCGCCGGCCACACGGCCTTCTGGTACGCCTCGTACTTGCCCTGGCGCCCGGCGGCGCAGCCCGCGAGCCCGGCCGGCACCGCCGGCGGCCCGTGGATGACGAGGTACTTCGAGACGACGCGCACGTTCTTCGGGTACTCGGCGCGCAGCCGATCGATCGTCGGCTGCAGCATGTGGCAGTACGGGCAGAGGAACTCGAACGCCTCGACGACGGTGACCGGCGCGTCGGCGGGGCCGATCACCGGGTCGCTCGGATCGATCGGCAGCGCGTACATGAGCGAGGTGTCGACCTCGGGGCGCACCGCCTGCTTGAGGAAGCCGACCACCTTGTCGAGGCGCTGCTCGACGCGGGCGAGTCGCGCGCCGGAGTCGCCCGGCAACGTGGACTGCTCGCCGCCGGGCGCCTGGCCGCCGAGCAGCTTCTCCAGCAGGTCGACGCGCTGCTCGAGCGCCGCCACCTTCACCTCCAGCTCCGCCGACGGAGGCGCGGCCGGGCCCTGGGCCGGCGCCGGCGACGCCGACTTGCAGGCCGCCAGCAGCCCGACGAGCAACAGCGCGGATCGCTTCATCCCGGGGAACCTAGCATCCCGACGCGTCGACTGCCCGCTCAGCGGGCCTTCGCGAGCTCGGCGCGGACGAGGCGGGCTCCGCCGGCGAGCGCGCGCAGCTTCTCGCGGGCGCACGGGCGCGGGAGCTGCTTGAGGCCGCAGTCGGTCGTGAGCGTGACCCGCTCCGGCTCGATGTGGCGCAGCACCTTGCGGATGCGGTCGGCGACCTGCTCCGGGTGCTCGATCTCGAGCGTGCGCACGTCGATGACGCCGGCGGCGATCCGCTTGTCGTCGGGGAGCTGGCGGAGGAGGTCGGCGTCCTCCATCTCGCGGCAGGCGAAGTCGAGCACGTACTCGTCGACGGCGACGTCGAGGTAGTGCGGCAGCACCGCGCGGTAGCCGCCGGCGGTCATCCCCTCGAGCTTGTTGCCCCACGCGTTGCCCATGCAGAAGTGCCACGACGTGTGGACCACCGCGCGATCGATGCCGCGCATGGTGCGGTCGACGATCTCGTTCACCCACGCCCAGTCCTGGTCGCCCGACAGGTACGGCATCCAGGCGCCGAGGTCCTCGAGCTGGACGTGGCGGCAGCCGGCCTCGATGACCTCGCCGATCTCGGCGGCGAAGACGTCGGCGAGCGCGCGCGACAGGTCGTAGCGGTCCTTCACCGGGCCGCCGCGGAAGTGCGCCAGCGTCGAGAGCTGCACCGGCCCGGCGCCGATGCACGCCTTCACCGGCCGCTCGGTGTGGGCCTGCGCCCAGCGGTAGAGGTTCGCCATCCGCACCGGCCCGCGCGTGATCGGGCCCTCGACCGCGACGCCGCCCGCCTCGTCGAGCGCCCAGACGTCGCGGCCGCGCGCCTTGCCGCGCGCCGGGTGCGGCAGCTTCTCCTTCGAGAAGCCGCCCGTGCGCTCGAGCCAGTACCAGAGGAACGACCCGATCCCCATGTGATAGTCGTCGAACCACATCTGGCCGTCGGTGACGACGTCGAGGCCGGCGTCCTCCTGGTCCTTGATGACCGTGCGGGTCGCGTCGTGGAACGCCTCCGCGTGCGCCGCGAGCTTGAAGGCCTCGAGGACGTCGCGGCCGGCGAGCTGGTGCGTGAACCAGGCGGGCCGCGGGTAGCTGCCGACCATCGTCGTGGGGAGGAGCGTCATCGCGGCCACCATACACGCGGGCCCGCGGCGCCCCGCTTTCTTGCGCCTACATGCCGCGCCCGGTGGCCGGGAGCTGCCGACTCTTTCTGCTCGGGAGTGCGGGCGCGCCGGACGACGGCGGAGTTAGATCGGGCCCATGGATGCACGCGCGGCGTTGAAGAACCTGGCGGCGTGGAAGGCGGCGAACGACGAGGTCCGGGTGTCGGTGCTCGTCGAGCTGGCGACGAAGCTCGGCGCGGGCTGGCGCGCGGGCCGCACGCGCGTCGGGCGGCACGGGCTGGGCGAGCTGCTGCGCCGCGACCTCGGGCTCTCGTTCGTCGTCGTGCCGGGCGGCTGGTTGCGCATGGGGCTGTCGGCCGACGACCTGTTCACGGCGGCGCGCGCGCGCGACGCGATCGCGCCGGCGGCGGTGTGGGGCGGCGGCGGCAGCATCGCGCGGCCGACCCGGTGGGTGCGGATGCGGCCCTACCTGCTCGCGATCGCCGGCATCCCGCCCGCGCCCGGCGAGGCGACGTCGGACGGCGGCCGGGCGAGCGAGGCGTACCGCGACGCCGTCGACGCCGCGCGCGGCGACCGCGACGACGGGTGGAGCGCGGCGGAGCTCGTGAAGGCGTACGAGGGCGGGCCGCCCGACGCGGGCGCCGCCGAGCCGGCGATGCGGACGATCGCGATCGGCGAGCTCGCGGGGCTCGTGCCCGAGGGCTTCCGGCTGCCGAGCGAGGCGGAGCTGGAGTGGGCGCTGCGCGAGGGCGGGACGACCCGGTGGATCGGCGTGGCCGGCGACGTCGAGGTGACGGCCGCGAACCGCCGCAAGACGCTGCTCGGCGAGCTGGCGAACGGCTTCGGCCTGCAGGGGCTGCGCGATCTGCAGAACCCGTGCGCCGACGGCGCGGTCGACTACGACGTCGAGTCGCCCACCGATCAGCGGGCGCGCGCGACCGACCGGCCCGAGCGGATCGCGCGGTGGGCGCACACGTACTGGCAGGACGACGACCAGGAGCTGTTCTCGATGCTGGCCGGCAGCCGCGGCACGCCGGACGAGTACGGCGACACGATCCTGCGGCTGGCGGCGGATCTGCCCGGGCTGACCGAGGACGTCGACGGCAAGGAGGAGGCGAAGGCCGCGGGGACGGGCGAGGCGGAGGCGGCCGCGAAGGAGGGCGGCGACGAGAAGGCCGGCGACGCGGGCGACAAGACCGAGAAGGCCGAGAAGGCCGGCAAGGCCGAGGGGGCCGAGAAGGCCGACGGGGCCGAGAGCCAGGGCCGCGAGGAGCAGACGGCGGCCGACGAGGCGGCGCCCGCCGCCGCGACCGCGGACGCCACCCTTGACGGCCCGCCCGGCCCGCTCGCCGAGCACGAGCTGGTCCTCGCCGCGCTCGCCAGCGCCAACGCCCGCCGCCAGACCGACGCGATCGCCGCGCTCGCGCACCTCGCGATCGGCCCCGGCCACGACGTCGCGCCGACCGCCGCCGCCGTCGTCGCCGCGCTGCCGCGCATCGCGCCGGCCGCCCGCGCGCACGTGCTGACCTGGCTCGCCGACGTCCAGGTCGGCGGCCACCAGCGCCTCGCCGCCGAGCGCCCCGAGCGCAAGCGCCGCCACGAGCTCGGCCTGGATCGCGCCGCCGTGCGCGCCGCGGTCGCCGGCGACACCGGCCCGATCGTCGCGATGCTCGACGATCCCCACGCCGACGTCCGCTCGGCCGCCGCGCTCGCGCTCGCCTTCACCGTCGACGCGCCGGCCGAGGCCAAGGCCGCGCTCGGCAAGCGGCTCGCGCACGAGTCGGAGCCGGGCGTGCAGGCGATGCTCATCCTCGCGTGCGTGCGCCTCGGCACCGGCTTCCGCTCGCCGGCGCCCGAGCCGGTGATCGCCGGCGCGATCGCGATCGCGACCGCGTTCGACGGGCCACCGAACGTCGAGGCGCTGACCGCGGCGACCGCGCTCGGCCCGACGCCGCACCTCGCCTTCGCGGGCGGCGACCTCGGCAAGGTCGCGATCGCGATCCTGCGCACGCTCGCCCCCGACGTGCAGGCCGAGGCGGCGGCGGCGATCGCCGGCCGCGCGCTCGCCGAGAAGGACGGCGCGCTCGCGCTCGTCGCGTGCGAGATGGCGTTCGGCAAGCCGGCGCAGCCCGCACCGCCGCGGCTGCTCGAGGAGCTGTCGTCGAGCCAGCGGCAGGTCGTGGCCCGCCTCGCCGACCTCGACCGCTCGCTCGACTGGCTCGGCTTCGGCCTGCCGCCGACGGTGACCGCGCGCCGCCGCTTCCTCGCCCTCGATCCGGCGGGGCCGACCGACCGCTTCGTCGCGCATGGCGACGGCGAGGTGCCGCTGTGGTTCGCGCTGCGCAGCCGGATGGCGACCGACGGCATCGACGCCGCCAAGGCGGAGGCGGCGAAGCTGCTCGCCGGCCTGCCGCTCGCCGACCGGCTCGCCGTCTACCTCGACCGCGGCGCCCACGCGCTGCACGACGTCTTCGGCACGATGTCGCTCGACGAGGTGCTGGCGCAGGCGACCAGGGACCTGACGGCCGCGCGGGCGGCGGTCGACGAGCTGGTCGCGACGCCGGCGGCGACGCCGCGCGGCAACGAGCTCCTGCGCGCGGTCGCCGCCACCCGCCCCGGCGAGGAGCTGCCGGAGACGCTGCTCGCCGAGCTCGACGGCGGCCAGCTCGGCCGCGACCTCGACGCGCTCAAGGGCTTCCGGCCCGCGGCGGTCGCGCGGCGGTTGAACGCGGTGATCCAGCCGGTGCTCGACCGCGCGCTCGCGACCGATGGCTGGCAGCTCGGCCTCGATCACGACCTCGCGCAGTGGGCGCGCGTGCTGGCGATCGCGCCGTCGCCGAGCGCGACCCGCCGCCTCCTCCTGCTCGGCTGGGCCAGCGGCCAGCCGGCGTCGGTGCGCGAGGCGATCGGCAAGGCGGCCAGCGGCCAGGCGGCGCTCGCGCCGATCCTCGCCGACTACGATCGCCTGCCGCAGTTCGCGAGCTGGCAGGGCGCGCGCGCGGCGATGAAGGCGTACGCCGAGTAGGCGCCCGGCGGTCAGGTCGTGGTGCGCCGGCGGACGCCCATGCGCGCGCGGACCTCGACGGGGACGCCGTAGGCGTCGAGCGCGCGGAGGTCGTCGTGCCAGCCGAGCGCGCTGCGGAGGACGACGAACTCCCACGCGCGCTCGCCGGCGTCCTCGACCAGCTCGCGGCGCGCCTCGTCGTCGCCGGCGTGGGCGGCCAGCGCGTCGAGCGCTTCTTGCAGGCGGGTGCCGGCGCGGCCGAGCGAGATCGCGCTCTCGCTGACCAGCTCGGCCTCGAGCGCCTTGGTTCCATCGGCGGTCATCGGTCCTCCAGGGTGGCGCGGGCGGCGCGCTGCGTCGAGCCCGGTTTCGATGCGCGGCGCCCCGGCGACGTTTCGCCGCCGTGTCGCGCCCGCGGGCGGCGGTAGACTCGGCGCATGACGGACAACCTGCGGCGAGGCGCAGGAGTCCAACGCCGCGTGCGAACCTGGCTCGCACCGGCGCTCGCGCTCCTGTCGGCGTGCATCACGAACCGGCTCGGCCCGGGCGTGCTGCGTCAGGACTGGAACGAGCGGCGCCGCGACGATCCGATGGTGAACCCGGCGGAGACGTATCCGGACAACCGCTGGACCGACGAGCCGCCGGAGCGCATCCCCGGTCCGGGCGAGACGCCGCAGGGCGCGGCCGGCGACGGCGAGGAGCAGGCGCCGGCCGAGGGCGACAGCCCCGGGGTCGACCTGACCAAGCGATCGATCGCGACGGCGCTGGCGGTCTTCGCCGGCGGCCAGGGTCGCGCGCTGCGCGGCATGGCCGGCTGGCTGCCGATCCTCGAGTCGAGCGGCACGTTCGAGGAGGATCCGACGACGCGCCACCTCGAGCGCCAGCGCCTCCAGCGCGCCCACCGCCGGCGCGCCGACCAGCACCGCCGCCGCATCGAGCGCGCCCCGGCCGCGCCGTGACTACGCGCGGACGACGTCGTCGAGGATCGGCTGGTCGAGGGCGCGGTCGGTCGCCTCGCGGGCGAGCTCGAGGGCGCGGCGGCCGGCGTCGAGCTTGAACGGCCCCGAGCGAGGCAGGTCGGCGAGCACCAGGGTCACCAGCGCCGGGCGCCGCGGCAGCGCGAGCGCCGCCGAGCCCTCGCGCCGCCACGGCGAGCGCGACGCCAGGTGATGGAAGAGCGTGCGGCCCGGCGGCATGCCGGCCAGCCCCGGCCGGTCGAGCACGCCGCCGTCCCAGTACGGCCGCCGGTCGATCCAGACCGGGTGGAACAGGCCGGGCAGCGCGCACGAGGCGCGGATCGCCGTCGGCAGGTCGCCGCGCGCGAGCACGTGCGTACGCCGCGCGAGGATGTCGAAGACGCTGATGTGCAGCGGCACCCGCGTCGCCGTCAGGTCGTCGACCGGCAGCGCCTCGCGCAGGAGCGCATCGAACTTGCGGCCGGCCAGGAGCCCGAGGCCCGGCCGCGGGTCCCAGAAGTGCGCGCGCTCGAGGCCGAGCAAGAGCGCGCCGAGGTCGTCGGGCGCCAGGCCGCCGGCCCAGGTGCCCGCCACCAGCGCGCCGGCGCTCGAGCCGCCGACCCGCGCCGGCGCCAGCCTGCGCGCGGTCAGCGCCGACAGCATCCCGCAGTGCGCGAAGAAGCCGAAGAACCCGCTCGACATCGCCAGCGCGAACGGCCCCTCCGCCAGCCACGCGCCGAGCGTC
>DASZXE010001107.1:0-14004 GCA_035546475.1 Kofleriaceae bacterium | reverse complement strand
CGGGTGCGGGCGCCGGCGCGGGGGCCGGGGCCGGCTCGGGCGCGGGCGCCGGGTCGGCCGTGCGATCGACCGCCAGCTCGAGGCGCGGATCGTCGAGCCGCGCGCGGATCACCGGGCTGAACGGCAGGTGCGGCGGCACGTGCGGGAACGGATGCGGCGGCGGCGGGTGCGGCACCGGGTGCGGCGGCTGCGGCTCCGGCGCCGCCGGCTGCACGAGCCGCCACCGGAAGCTGGTGTCGACGAAGATCTGCGCGCCGCGCGCCTGCATCGCGCCGATCGCGTCGTCGACCGACACCTCGCCGGGCGCCACCGCGCCGTCGGCGACGCTGTGGAGCCGCGCCTCGATCCGCATCTGCTGCGACGGCCCCGCCAGCGGGTCGCCGTTCTCGACCACGACCTTGAACGCCAGCGAGAGCTGCGGCGCCCGCAGCGTGACCGCGTCGATCGTCACCTGCAGCGGCTGCACCTCGACGTCGAGGTGCTTCGGCCGCGCGTCGCGCACCTCGACCAGGGTGGCGACCAGGTAGACCTCGTCGCCGCGGCGCTCGAAGCGCACGTCGGGCGCGTTGCCGGCCAGCCCGCCACCGACGAGGAAGCCGAACGTCGGCAGGCACCGCTCGGCCTGCACGCCGGCCCGGTCGGGCGCGTGCAGCCGCAGGATCTCGCCCGGCGCGCCGGTCGGCGCCGCCTCGAGCTTCAGCGCCGACTCGTCGGCGGCCTGCAGCGTCTGCAGCGTGTGGAGCGCGCCGGCCAGCCGGGTGTCCGACAGCGGCAGGAGGAAGCGGCGCGCGCCCGCGAGGTCGAACGTGTAGGTCGGCGGCGTCGCCATCAGGTCACCAGCGTGTGCAGCAGCAGCACGCCGCGGTCGGTGGTCGCGAGCGTGCCGTCGGCCGGCACGTCGATCGGCGCGCCGTCGAGCGGCACCATCGTCACCCGGTAGCGGTACGAGCGCGCGGTCGCCGAGAACGCCATGACGTCGAAGCGGGCGAGCGCCTGGTCCGAGGTGATCCGCAGCGGCGCGTCGGTCGCCAGGTGGTAGTCGTGGTCGGCGTCGTCGTACTCGAGGTACGCGTACGCGGTCGCCCACTTGTGCCAGTCGAGCCGCGTGCCGTCGACGATCACGCTGAACTTGAAGCGGCGCGCGGCGAGCACCGGCGTCGGATCGTCGGCGCCGAGCGTCACCCACGGCCGCTCCTCCTGCGCGCCGTCGGCGTACTGGATGAGGACGCCGTAGTCGACCGCGCGCGGCGCGCCCTCGATGATCGGCCGCGCGTAGTCCCACGAACCGGTCGCCGAGAACAGGTTGCGGGCGGTCTCGTCGATGCCGTGCGCCTCGTCGCGGTAGCGGACGCGCACGAGCACCGCCTTCACCGTCGCCGGATCGAGGACGACATCGAACGTGCGGCGCAGGCGCGCGGCGAGCAGGTCGTGGATGACGAGCGTGCTGCGGTCGTCGGTCCTGGCCGGCGCCTCCTGCTCGCTGCCGTCCTTCATCTGGTAGCGGACCGAGTAGCGGTAGGAGGCCGACGTCGCGCCGTGCTTGCTCACGCTCCACGCCGCCGTCGGGTGGTCCTGGCTCAGCTTGAGCTGCTTGCGCGCGTCGGGCTCGCCGGGCGCGCCCGGGTACTCGAGGTCGACGTAGGCGGCGGTGACCTCGTTCCAGTCGATGTCGCCGGCCTGGATGTCGACCTTGACGAAGCCGAGCCGGTCGTACGAGACGGTGAGCGCGCGCTCGCTCAGCCCCTTCAGCTCCATCGCCGGCGGCGACTGCGAGCGGCCGATGTAGATGATGCGCGCGGTGGCGTCGTAGAGGTCGATCAGCCGGTGCTCGGCGTCGCGCGCGAGCCGCGTCACGAAGTGGAAGATCTCCTTGCCGGTGGTGAAGACGACGCTCTTGTCGGTCTTGATGTGGTCGCCGCCGATGAGGGCGTCGGCCTGGTCGTAGTCGAGGTCGACCTGCACCTGCGCGATGTTGTCGTTGGCGAAGTCGGCGTTGCAGTAGATCGCGATGTCGAGGATCTGCGTCTCGGGGTTGCCGACGTCGAGGAACTTCACCCGGCTCGCGATCTGGTCGGCGGTCGCGCCGGCGCTGAAGCCGAGCAGCATGTTCGGGTTGCGGCGGATGACGGTGTTCTGCGTGCGCGTCAGCGAGAAGGAGATGTCGGAGACGAACTCCTCCTTGTAGTCGCGCAGCCACAGGCGGTTGCCCGGCTTGCCCGAGCCGGCGCCGCTGTGGAGGAACGGATCCTCGCCGAGGTCGCCGTCCTGCAGCCCCTTCACCTGGTACTCGGTGAAGAACGTCTCGACGATCTTGGTGGTCACCAGCGAGATCAGGTTCTCCTCGATCTGCTGGCGCGCCTCGCTGTCGCCGGCGACGGTGGCGTCGGGCAGGCCGTTGTCCTCCCACACGATCTCGATCGCGCGGTTGGCGACCAGCTTCTTCGTCAGCTCGGCGACCTGCGGGTACGACCAGGTGCCCTTGCTGGTCGACTCGGTGACCTGCGTCGTGTTGCGCAGCTCCTCGTAGACGGCCGAGCCGTGGGCGGTGACGGTGACCTTGAGCGCCGGCGAGCGCGCGGCGAACGTGAGCTCGTAGCTGACGACCGGCAGGCCGGTGACGGTGACCGGCGGATCGGTCGGCTGGTGGCGACCGCCGAGCGAGTCGTACATGAGCTGGGCGCCCTCGGCGCCGAAGCTGGCGGTGAACGACGCGGCGTTGTCGCCGTAGAGCGACGGCTTGGCCTCGGTCGTGCCCGACAGCTTGAACGTCGGCCCGTCGGGGACGACGAGGTCGATGCGCGCCGAGCCGTCGAGCCAGGTGTTGATCGCCGCGACGGTCGGCTCGCTGACCGCCGGGCGGCCGAGGCCGAACAGGCGGAAGTGCAGGTTGCCCGCCGGCTGCATCTGCGCGCGGCAGGCGGCCTTGACCACCGCGAGCTCGTCGTCGTTCAGGCCGAGGTCGACGTGGAGGCCGAGCATGCCGACCTGGTACTGGGCCGGGTGATCGGCGGTGCCCGACGCGTAGGCGAGCTGCACGTCGCGCGCGATCAGGTGATAGAAGAACAGCGGCGCGCCGTCGGTGTCGGTGGCGATCCGCGGCTCGTGGCGCAGGTAGTAGAAGACGTCGGCGCGCTGGTCGTCGCGGAAGACCTCGGCGACCGGCGTGGAGAAGCTGCCGAACCAGGTGATCATCGATGGGCTCCCGGGCGAGGGCGGATCAGAGGAGGACGAAGAACGTCTGGTCGGAGCCGGCGAGCGTCGACGCCTGCCTGACGACGGCGCCGCCGGAGTGGAGCTGCTCGACCGAGACCTGCACCGCGCCGGCCGCGCCGACGCCGGGGACGATCGCGACGCCGGTCGTGGTGCCGGTCCGCAGCGTCACCGACACCGTCGGCAGGCTGGCGTCGGTGAGGTCCTGGCCCATCACGACGCGGATCGCGCGCAGGTCGCCGCCGGTGAAGATGCTCGGATCCTCGAGCAGCTCGACGTGGACGACGCGCAGGCCGGCCTGGGTCAGGCCGATGAACGGCTCCGGCGAGGTGAACGTGATCGGCGACGGCGCGGTCACCGGATCGCGGCCGTGCAGCACGAAGCGCGGCTGCGCCGACCAGGTGCGCTCGTCGGTGGCGGCGCGCAGGACGGTGAAGTCCGACGTCGGCGCCGACGGCGTCAGGTGGAGCACCGCCTGCTCGACGCTGCCGTCGGCGTGCGTGTACGACGCGTCGAGCACGACCTCCTCGACGAGGCTGGTGGCGTCGACCAGCCGGGGCCGCATCCGGTAGACGAGGTCCTCCGGCTCGTTGATGACGACCTGCGTCGACCGCTGGTCGGGCAGGTCGAACACCGCCGAGTCGTCGCGGAAGAAGAACGTCTGCCGCATGTGGTAGCTCGGCGTCGCCGGGTCGACGGGGACGACGTAGCGGAGATCCGACGAGTGGCTGCCGTCGAGCTTGATGGTGTGGGCGTCGGCGGCGGTGGGCGACGGCGCGATGCGGATCTGCACCTGGCGCAGCGTGGTGTCGCTGAACGACAGCAGGCCCGCCTCGATGTGGACCGGCACCAGCGGCGAGTGGTCGTCGAGGTTGACCATGATGTGGCGGTCGCGCTGGGCGCTGAACGTGCGCGACACGAAGCCGTCGTCGGTGGGCGACGCCGGGCCGACCACGACGTCGGGGTCGTAGACCATCTGCACGTGGTAGTCGTACGTCTGGTCGCCGGCCTCGTTCGCCATGAACTGGATGTGGCCGGTGGTCTGGCCCGGGGCCAGCAGGATGTCGGCGGAGCGGGTCGGCGCCGCCGACGACGGATAGTCGATGTGGACCTTCGCCGACTTCACGCGCGACGCGACGAAGTCGAAGTTGGCGCCGGCCTCGATCTGGATGAGCTTGAACGGCCCCTGGCCGAGCGGGATCATCGAGACGTGGGTGGCGGGGTTGAAGTCGGGGCCGATGTTGGCGCCGCTGATCGTGCCGGCGGCGCGGTAGGTCTCGCGCGTCGTGCTGCTGCGGGTCAGGTCGAACGTGCGCTTGATCTGCTCGCTCTCCTGGATGTTGCGCAGCGAGTACCCGATCATCGGGCTCGCGTTGCTCGGCACCGGGTTCGCGCTCGCGTTGCGCTGGCTGGTGGCGGCCTGATCGAGCGTCTGCTGCGAGACCGCGCGGAAGGTCAGCGGCGCGGTGTCGCCGCTGGCGGGCAACTGGATCGTGTCGTCGGTGCTGGCGGCGGCGCTCGCGGTCTGCCGGCCCTTGGCCTCGAGGTAGTACTCGACGTCGGTGTTCTGGGGCTGGCCGGGGATCGAGGCGTGGTAGTCGCCGGCGGCCTTGGTGCCGCCGGCGAGCGCCGCCGGCCCCTCCATCGCGACGGTCGTGTAGGCGGCGGCGCCGCGACGGCGCCACTTGAGGTCGAACGAGTCCATCACCGGCGTGGCGGTGAAGTCGATCTTCGCGTTGATGCGGACCTCGTGGTCCTGGAGCTGCTGCGCGGCGACCGAGGTGTGCGTGATCTTGATGTAGGTGCCGGCGGTCTGCTCGCTGCCGGCGCTGGTGGGTGACGTCGCCGAGGTGACGCGGAAGCGGAGGGCCGCGTCGGCGCCGCCGGTCGGCAGGCGGAGGGGCTGCGAGGCGCTGGCCGGGGTCGGCGCCGGGGTCGGCGTCGGCGTCGGCGTCGGCGTCGGCGTCGGCGTCGGGGTCGGCGTCACGTCCGTCGCCGCCCACGCGTTCGTCGCCGGCAGCACCGGCGCTGCGAGCAACCCGCCCACCGCGGCCGCCCTCAAGATCGCCTCCACGAGACCCTTCGCGCCGAGCTTCGCCATCACGTACCTCCGCCACCCACGCTATCGAATCGGCTTCACCCTGGCAAGGTGAGATCGGTCCCCGGACCGCGAGCCCACCCGGGACCTCCGCGCCGAGCGGCGGATATCCCGAAAGACCACCCTCGCGCGTCGCGAGGCTCTCCTCAGAACTTCGCCTGCAGCGTGACGTTGACGCCGAGCTGGTTGAACTCGCCGAACTCGTAGTGGAACGGCGCCTCCGGATCGCTGCGCGCCAGCCGCGTCTGGTTCGGGTCGTAGCTGTAGTAGACGTCGAGCAGCGCCGCGTAGATGTCGCCGAAGTCGACCTGCGCCGAGCCCTTGACCGCGAACTGCGCGGCCCGCTCCTCGCCCTTGAGCTGCCCGTTCACCATCTTCGTCGGCAGCACGGTGATGACGGTGTCCTGCCCGTTGTTGCGGATGACCGCGGTCGTCTCGCCCACCGCCGACGTGTCGCCGGGGATGCCGGCCGGCGTCGTCAGCGAAGCGGGCAGCTCCATGCCGACCACCGCGCCCAGCGTCAGCCGGTCGTTCCAGTTGCGATCGACGCCGGCCGCCGCGAAGAAGTTCGGCTTGATCTTGTAGACCGCCGGGAAGTCCGAGTAGGTCGGCAGCGACGGCACCGAGTGGAGGATGAAGGCGAGGTCGCGGTACTGCGCGTCGAAGCGGAAGCGCACGCGGTCCATCATCACGCGCAGGTTGATGTCGCCGGCGACGCCCGGCTGCACCTTCGTCGACCCGGTCTTCTCCGGGTCCTTCAGCGTCTGCGCGAGGTAGGTCAGCTCGCTCATCGCCAGCCACTGCGTCCCTCCCGGGTACTTCGTCTTCTGGAAGACGCGGCCGATGCGCTCGGGGTCGTACTTGTAGAGCGCGTAGTCGACCGACGACCCGACCGGCATGCCGACGTGGTAGGCGATCTGCCCCGACACGCCGTAGAGCTGGACGTCCTGGTCCTTCACGTCCTCGAGCTGGTTCGAGCCGCGGTTGAAGTAGCCGCCGTTGACCTCGAGCCGCAGGTTGTCGTTGACGTCGTAGCCGCCGCCGGCGAGCACCGCCTGCTTGGCCTCGAGCTCGGCCGTCTCCTCGTCCTTGGTCACCGACGTCTTGGCGCCGACGAACGCGTAGCCCTTGCCGTTCGTGTACTGCAGCTTGAAGCCGGGCACCGGCTGGTTGAGCTGCACCGCCGCGCGGTACTCGTCGTTGCCGCCCCACGACAGCCGGTAGCTGTAGCCGAGGCGGAAGCGGTCGGAGCTGACCGGGAACGCGGTGAACTGCACGCGGGTCGGATCCTTGTGCGCGGGATCCTTCCACCACGACACCAGCACGTAGCTGCCGGCGTCGGACAGGTCGAGCCGCCGCTCGGCGATCTCGTTGATGCGCATCACGAACGCGCCCTCGACCTCCAGGTGATCCTTCCGGTAGTTCCGGTACATGATCGCGTTCGACATCGTCTCGTAGCCGGAGAAGCGCGTGTCGTAGTTGTCGAAGAACAGCGTGCCGAGCGAGTTCGGCCGGCCGAAGCGCCAGCCGGGGACGCTCGGGATCGTCTCGCCCGGCTTGGCGAGCAGGTTCTCGTTGGTCAGCGTGAAGTTGAGGCGGGTGTCGACGAAGCCGCTGTCGCCGGAGAGGTAGTCGCCCTCGCCGGCCCGGGTGGCGCCGGGGCCGCCGACCGCGCTCTGGTCGTCGGACTGCGCCCGCTTGGCCGCCTCGGCCTCGGCGGCGACCCGCGCGCGCTCGGCGGCGAGCGCCTCGGCGACCGCCTTGCGGGCGATCTCGGCGGCCTCCTCGGCGGTGACGCCCTGCTCGGCGCCGGGCGGCGACGTCGTCGCCGGGGTCGCCGGGGCCGTCGACGGCTCCGCCTGCGGGTCGGTCTGCGCGTGCGCGAGGGCGGGTGTGAGGAGGAGGGCGAGGGTGGACGCGAGGACGGAGCGACGGATCGAGGTCACGAGGGCCTCCAGCGGGGTCCAGGGACGACCAGGGACAGGTGGTGGAGCGAGCGCAATATCACGGCGAGACGTCGCCGGCGTCGCGCGGGTAGATGATCCAGACGTTGAAGGTGCCGATGTTGACCGGCCGGAGCACGCCGACGACCTTCGCCATCGGCATCCCGACCTTGGTCGTCGGGTCGAAGTCGACGACACCGGAGGTGATGACGTTGATCGGCGACGAGCAGCCGGCGCCGATGTCGAGCTTCCACTGCTTGTACATCTCGTAGTCGGAGTCGAGCGGGCAGACCGTGCCGTTCACGACCTGGACGACGCCCGACTCGTTGCGCTCGAACTCGATCTTCGTCGACAGCCACGACGACTGGATCGTCACCGGCGGCGGCAGGCGGCGCAGGTCGGCCTGGTCGGGATCGCTGGCGGGCGTCGACGCGAAGGTCTGCGGGAAGCCCATCTCGGTCAGGCCGTTGAACTCGGTCACCGCGCCGGCGTAGCCGTCGATGAACTGGCCGGTCTCGATGCCGCGGCCGGCGGCGTCGCGCGGGCGCGAGAACGAGAAGACCAGCATGTGGTCGTAGTCGCCGGTCGTGCACGGCGGCGTCCCGTTCTCGTCGGCGCACATCACGTCGTCGACCGTGAAGCCCTGGCTGTAGATGCTGGTGACGACGAGCTTGCCGGCCGCGCCGTGGCGCGAGCCCATCACCGTCACCTGCTTGTTCTGCAGCGGCGACACCGACAGGGCCGCGAGCCCCGCCTCGTCGCGCGGCTGCTGGAGGTCGCGCGTCTTCGGCTCGCGGAACCAGAACGTCGGCGTCACGCCGGTCGGGTAGTCGCCGCCCTCGCGGTCGTCCTGGACCCAGATGACGGTCGGACCGTAGACCGGCGGCAGCGCGACGGTGGCGGTGCCGGTGCCGCCGCTCATCGAGATCGTCTGCAGCGGCGGCATGTCCAGCGCCGGCGTCAGCGAGCCGAGGTACTGGACGTAGACCTGCACGTCGCCGGCGAAGGCGGGGTCGGGCTGGCCGTCGGCGCCGATCGCGGTGACCGCGATGTCGGCGGAGTCGACGTCGTCGCCGAGCCGGGTGTCGCGGCTGCCGAGGTCGGTCGGCGCCGTCACCTCGACGTGCAGCGACGTCGTCTCGTCGATCGGCGGGAGCTGATCGACGCAGCCGGCAAGCAACGGCGACGCCAGCGCCGCCCGCAGCATCATGGACGACATGAACGACATGGACGATCTCACTCGAACACCGGCCGGATCCGCCCGTCGTGGGCCTCGAAGTCGTCGCGCAGGCAGGGCACGTTGCCCCACCGCTCGGTCACCGGCACGATGTTGTCCGGATCGGTCGTGGTGTCGAGGTCGGTCGGCTTGCACTGCGCGCTCGTCGGGTTGTCGGTGAGCTGCTTCCGCAGGAAGACCGTGAGCGCGTCGCGCAGGCCGATGCCGGTGTTCTGCTTCGACGTGTTGCGCTTCAGCACGTCGAAGCCGGAGCCGCCGGCGGCGATGTAGTCGTTGACCGCGACCCGGTACAGGCCGGCCGGCAGCACCGGCCGGCAGCCGCTGTTCGGATCGATCGGGCCGTCGGCGGCGTCGGGGCCGGTGCCGCGGCAGTGCTCGCCGAGCCAGATGTTCTTGGCGCACGCGGTCGGCACGTCGTCGTCGTTGGGGTCGGGGTCGGGGCAGGTGCCGCGGCAGACCATGTCGAACCAGATGCCGGCGACCTGCGCCTGGCTGCGGCAGCCGCGCTCGGCCGACTTGCGGGCGACGAAGTCGAGCGTCTCCTGGATCTCGGAGCCCGACAGGTACATGACCGTGATCGAGTTCTCGAACGGGAAGACGTTGAACATCTGCTCGTTCGTCAGCTTGCCGGCCTCGAAGTCGGCGCGGATGCCGAGCGAGTTGGTGAGCGCGAACTCCGCCTCGACGCCGGACCGGGTCTGCATCGAGCGGGCGACCATGTTGCCGAGCTGCGAGTCGCCGCCGCTGAGGTCGTTGCGGACGATCTTGGCGTCGCCGAGCGTCTTCACGAAGGCGAACACGCCCTGCAGGTCGATGTCGCGGTTGATCGCGATCGAGTACGGCCACAGCACGTTGGCGACGTCCGGATCGTCGGGGATCCGCTTGTCGACCGGGATGTTGTCGTAGGCGAACGAGACGATGCGGCTGCGCTTGGCCGGGTCGCTGTTGTCGGTGCCGACGTGGACGACGAGGTCGAGGCGGCCGACGAACTTGGCGAACGCGCCCGAGTGGACGAGCACCGTCGTGTGGCCCTGGTCGTCGTTGGGGATGATCTTCGGCGGGTTGGTGACGATGTGGAGGTGGCCGCCGAGGATGAGGTCGACCCCCTCGAGCGGCAGCGCCTCGTTCTGGTCCTGGACCTCCGTCGACGACAGGCCCTCGTCCTCGTCGAGGCCGAGGTGGCTGACCAGCACCAGCACGTCGACCGCCGGGCGCAGCAGCCGGACGTAGTCCTTGACCACGATGTCGTCGGAGATCGGCCGGATGCCGAGCGAGTTGCCCCCCTCGAAGATGCCGGTCATCGACGACGAGTTGCCCATGCCGATGACGCCGACCTTGAGGCCGTCGACGTCGAAGATCTCGAACGGCTCGACGACGTCGCGCAGGCTGCGCTCGTCGGGGTTGGGCGGATCCTCGAACGCGTAGTTGGCGGCCAGCATCGGGAACGACGCCCAGTTGTCGATCTGCTGGAACAGGTTCGTCGAGCCGAGGTCGAACTCGTGGTTGCCGAGCACCGCGGCGTCGACGCCGGCGACCGACATCGCCCGCAGCTCCGCCTCGCCCTTGAACATGTTGAAGACCGGCGCGCCCTCGAAGGAGTCGCCGGAGTCGAGCCAGAGCGAGCGGTTCGAGGTGGCGCGGATCCGCTTCGCGAGGGTCGCGATGCGGGCCATGCCGCCGAACGGCTTGTTGCCCTCGACCAGGCCGTAGTCCTGCTCGAACCGGTTGGGGGCGAAGTCGTACGGGAACAGCCGCGAGTGGATGTCGGCCGTGTGGATGATGGTGAGGCGAACGTCCTGGCCGACCAGGTTGGGGGAGTCGCGCTCGACGGTACACGCCGCGAGCGAGGCAACCCCCACGGCAACCAGCGACGCGAGGCCGGTACTGAGCGCGCGCATCGGGCGCTGCTATAGCCGGGGCCGGGAGCAGGCACAAGAGGGGAAGCGGGTTCGTGGCCGGCCGCACACGAGGCCGGTTCCCGGACCGAGCCGATCTCGTCGCACGGCCGCCGCGAAGCTGCCTCTCACGCGTCGGCGCCGTCGGTGTGGTCTACTGCCCGCCATGCGTCGCGCGAAGATCGTCTGCACGCTGGGCCCCGCCTCGAGCTCGGCGGAGCGGATCGGCGAGCTGATCGAGGCCGGGATGGACGTGGTCCGCCTCAACTTCTCGCACGGCACCCACGACGACCACGCGGCCGTGCTGAAGACGGTCCGGGCCGAGGCGGAGAAGCGGCGCACCGCGATCGCGGTGCTGCTCGACCTGCAGGGCCCGAAGATCCGGGTCGGCCGCTTCGTCGACGGCCAGGCCGAGCTGAAGGCGGGCGCGCCGTTCACGATCACGACCGACACCAACGTCATGGGCGACGCCGCGCGGGTGTCGACGACCTACGGCGCGCTGCCCCGCGACGTCAAGGTCGGCGACCACATCCTCCTCGACGACGGCTACCTGTCGCTGGTGGTCACCGACGTCAGCGACCGCGAGGTGAAGACGCTGGTCGTGGTCGGCGGCATGCTGAAGAACAACAAGGGCATCAACCTGCCGGGCGTCGAGGTGTCGGCGCCGGCGGTGTCGGACAAGGACGCCGCCGACATCGCGTGGGGCCTGCGCCACGGGGTCGACTACGTCGCGCTGTCGTTCGTGCGGCGGCCGGAGGACGTGCTGCAGGCCAAGCGGCTGCTCACCACCGAGGGCGTCAGCATCCCGGTCATCGCCAAGATCGAGAAGCCGCAGGCGGTCGAGCGGCTGCCGGAGATCATCGACGCCGCCGACGGCTGCATGGTCGCGCGCGGCGACCTCGGCGTCGAGATGGGGCCGGAGAAGGTGCCGCTCATCCAGAAGCGGATCATCGACGAGACGAACGCGCGCGGGAAGATCGTCATCACCGCCACGCAGATGCTCGAGTCGATGATCAACCAGCCGCGGCCGACGCGCGCGGAGGCGTCCGACGTCGCCAACGCGGTGCTCGACTCGACGGACGCGCTCATGCTGTCCGGCGAGACCGCGTCGGGGAAGTACCCGGTCGAGGCGGTGCGGACGATGGCCCGCATCATCGGCGAGATCGAGGGGTCGGCCTACTACCGGCAGAACCTCGACCCGCCGCAGCTCGACATCGCGGTGTCGTCGAACGCGATCGCGCGGGCGGCGGTGAGCGCGGCGGCCTCGATGCGCATCAAGATCATCGCGGTGGTGACCGAGTCGGGCGGGGTCGCGCGGCTGATGAGCGAGTACCGGCCGGAGGCGCGCATCGTGGCGCTCACCACCGACGAGATCCAGTACCGGCGGCTGGCGCTGGTGTGGGGCGTGACGCCGGTGCTGGTGCAGCCGGGCGCGACGACCGACGAGCTGATCGAGCGGGTCGAGGCGGTGCTGTCGGCGCAGGGGCTGGCGCGCCCCGGCGACAACGTCGTCATCACGATGGGCGTGCCGGTCGGCGCCGGGATGTCGACCAATCTGTTGAAGATCCACACGATGCCCTAGCGAGACCGGATGGCCGGTGACGGCCACCCCCGGGCCAGGAAGACCTGCACGTTCGCAGCGCCGTCACTCCTCGGTGCCGGCGGGGCCGTCGGTGCGGACGTCGCGGTCGAAGCGGGCGGGCAACAGGTAGAGGAGCGGCGTGACGACGTAGACAGCGAGGCTCGCGCGCGGCACGACGAGGCCGAGCAGCGCGCCGCCGCCGTAGCCGACCATGCCCATGACGACGCGGTTGCGGAGCCCGGCCGTGACGGAAGGCGGCACGTCGCCGTCGACGAGGCGGCGGGTCGGTCCGGCGGCGTAGCGCCACTGGACGAGCAGCAGCGTCATCGCCAGGAACGACGCGGCGCCGTAGAGGACGCAGGCGATGTGGGTCGAGCCGTAGGTGCCGACCAGCGCGACGAAGAACGGCAACGACGAGATGACGAGCAGGAAGCAGAGGTTGATCCAGAGGAGCGCGCGGCTCGACCGGCGGATGTAGTGGAACTGCAGGTGGTGGCCGATCCACAGCGTGCCGAGGATGACGAAGCCGCTCGCGAAGCCGAGGATCCTGGGGACGAGGTCGCCGAGCGCGGAGATCAGCTCGGCCTCGGTGGCGTGCTCGCCGAGCTCGGGGACGTGGAGGTCGAGGACGAGCAGCGTCATCGCCACGGCGAAGATGCCGTCGGCGAGGGCCGCGATGCGGTGCGGCGACGATCCGACGTGCGCCTCCGGCTTGCCGGGCTTGGGCTGCTCCACGCCGCCGACCGTACTATGACCGGGCCGCCCGCGAGGTCGTGGTGGCCGCGGGCGGCCTCATGAGACTTCGGATAGGATGGGGCCATGGGGAAGCTCCTCGCACTCACCATGGGCGGGCTGATGGCGCTGCTCGCCGGCTGCGCCGGCGCGGCGCGCAACGTGCGGCCGCCAACGCCACGGCCGCCGCTGCTCGCGGGCGAGGCGCCGCCGATCCGCCGCGTCGAGCCGGGTGTGCTGCACGGGCTCATGACCGACGGCGCCCTGCGAGTGGTCCCCGACGCGGCGCTGACCGCGGCGCTGGCGGCGTACGGCGACCGGCCGCTGGCGACGGTCGTCAGCGTCTGCCTCGACGCCGGGGGCCGCGCGACCGGCGTCGTGCGGACGCCGAGCGAGCTGCCCGCCTTCGACGAAGCCGCGCTGCGCGTCGTCGAGCGCTGGCGCTTCCGGCCGTACCTCGACGGCGGCGCGCCGGCCCCGGCGTGCAGCGTCGCCCGCTTCGTCCACGGCGAAACCGAGGACGACGCGCTGCCGCGATCGCTGATCGAGCTGCCGGCCCCGAGGCTGGTCCGGCGGCCCGCCGATGCCGGCAGCGTCCGCCAGCGGGCCACGCCTGGTGTCGCGGTGAGCCGCGTCTGCCGCGTGCGCGGCTCGCGCGCGGCGCCGGAGGTCGCGTGGCTGCAATCCAGCGGCGACGATGAGACCGATCGCGGGCTGTTCGAGCGCCGCGCGACCGCCCCCGCCGACGAGCCCGCCGACCACCAGCGGGTCTGTGCGCTATGGACGGCGATCGCGGGCCTCGCGCCGGCCACCTCGGCGCCCGTGGTCATCGCGCCGGACAAGGTCCCGGCCACCTGGCTCAGCGGCGACAAGAACGTGTTCCCCGCGGACGACGTGAAGGACGAGATCCAGCGCAGCTCGACGCACGAGCTGCACATCGCCGTGATGGTGTGCGTCGACGAGACCGGACGACCGGCGCAGGTCAGCCTGCTCGCGCCGAGCGGGTTCACGGGCTACGACCTCGACATCGTCAATGCCGTGGCGGCGTGGCGGTACCAGCCGTACATGGTGGACGGCCGGGTGGTGCCCGTGTGCGGGCTCGTCGACTTCGGCTACCGGCAGTCGTGAGGCGGCCGCGCTACGGGGGCGGCGGGGGCGGCGGCGGCGATCCGGGCATGTAGGCGCTGGCCGCGTCGTCGTCGGCGGCGTCGGAGAGGCCGGTGACGGCGGCGGCGCCCTCGACGAGCGAGACGGCGCCGGGGGCGCCGCCCGGCGAGGTCGGCGCGGCGGGGACGCAGACGCAGCCC
>DASZXE010001106.1:0-4122 GCA_035546475.1 Kofleriaceae bacterium | reverse complement strand
GGGGTCATCCTTCTTCGAGCAGCCGGTCACCGCCAGGGCGGCGCCGAGCAACGTGGCGGCGAGCTGGACCTTGTTCATGGTCGCGGAGGCTACTCCGAAACCGCCCGGGCCGCCGCCAGGTAGCCCCGCCGCGCCTGGTCGCGCTCGATCGAGCGGAACAGCGCGCCGAAGTTGCCCTCGCCGAACGAGGCGTGGTTCCGCCGCTGGATCAGCTCGACGAAGATCGGCCCGATCAGGTTGCGCGTGAAGATCTGCAGCAGGTACCCGCGCTCGTCGCCGTCGACGAGCACCTGCCGCTGCCGCAGCGCCCCGTGGTCCTCGACGACGCCCGGCACCCGC
Source organism: Kofleriaceae bacterium (assembly GCA_035546475.1). Classification (GTDB taxonomy): domain Bacteria; phylum Myxococcota_A; class Polyangia; order Haliangiales; family Haliangiaceae; genus UBA2376. Next base: position 3,783 of record DASZXE010001106.1, on the reverse strand, counting down.
GCGAACACGGTCGCGTAGTAGTCGTCGTCGATGTCGAGCGTCTGGATGCCCGAGCCGTCGAGCGCGCGCAGCGACGCCAGCAGGTCGTCGGTGAGGAACGCGAGGTGCTGCACGCCCGGCCCGCGGTACTCGTCGAGGTACTCGTTGATCTGGCTCCGCGCCTCGGTCCCTTCGTTGATCGGGATGCAGAACCGGCCGCACGGCGACCGCAGCGCGAACGACATCAGCCCGGTCTGCACCCCGCGGATGTCGAAGTAGCGCACGTCGGTGAAGCCGAAGACCCGCCGGTAGAAGTCCGCCCACCGGCCGAGCTCGCCGCGCGGCACGTTGTTGGTCAGGTGATCGATCGCGAGGAAGCCGGCGCTGCGCACGCGCACCGGCTGCGGGTGCGGCTCGAAGCCGAGCGCCTCCCAGCGCGCCTCCCCGCGGCCGTCGACGAGGTAGAGCAGGCTGCCGCCGATGCCGCGCACCGCCGGCACCGCGGCGCCGCCGCTCGCGAGGTCGCCGGCCGCCGCCTCCGCCCCGCGTGTCACCGCCGCCGCGAGCGCCGCCGCCGCGTCGCGCACGCGCCAGCCCATGCCGGGGATCGACGGGCCGTGCAGCCCGGCGAACCTCGCCGCCGCCCCGTCGCCGCGGTGGAGCAGGAAGGTGAGGTCGTGCTGCTGGTAGAGATCGATCGCGCGCGCGGCGTGACGCATCGTGCGCGAGCAGCCGAACGCGAGCAGCAGCCGGTGCAGCGCGTCGGGATCGGGACCGGCCAGCTCGACGAAGTCGATGCCGTCGAGGCCGCACGGGTTGGTGGCGTCGGTCGTCATCGCGCGCCCTCCTGCCAGCTCTGCCAGTAGTCGATGCGCTCGACGCTGCGGGCCGCCGCGCTGGCGTGCAGCGGCCGTCGGGTGTCGAGCATGACGGCGATCTCGTCGGTGCGCTGGCGGTCGCGCGCCCGCGCCGCCGCCGCCGGCTGCGGGCCGTGGTGGATGCCCTGCGGGTGGAACGTCATCATGCCGGCGCCGAGGCCCGCGCGGCTGAAGAAGTCGCCCGCGTGGTAGAAGAGCACCTCGTCGTAGTCGATGTTCGAGTGGTAGAAGGGCACCCGCATCGCCCGCGGGTCGCCGACCTCGAGCGGGCGCGGCGCGAACGTGCAGACGATCGCGCCGCCGGCGACGAAGGTCGCGTGCGCCGACGGCGGCAGGTGGTAGCGCTCGCTCGTCACCGGCCGGATGTCGGCGACGTTCAGGCGCGCGGGCGCGAGCGTCCCCTTCCAGCCGACGACGTCGAGCGGATCGTGCGGGTAGTAGACGGAGGTGAGCGCGCCCTCGCGCTGGACGACGACGCACCACTCGCCGCGCTCGCTGGCGGCGAGGCTGGTGCCCTCGCCGGGCGTCGGCACCTCGAGCACCGCCGGATCGAACAGCGCGTGCTGGCCGAGCAGCCCGCGGTCGGGCAGGCCGATCGCGCTCGTCGCCTCGATCACGAGCAGGCGCGTCGGCGAGGTCGGCGCCAGCCGGTGGACGGTGCCGCGCGGGACGACCAGGTAGTCGCCGGGCCGGTAGGCGAGCGGGCCGAAGTCGGTCTCGAGCCGGCCGGCGCCGGCGTGGACGAACAGCAGCTCGTCGGCGTCGGCGTTGCGGAACAGGTACGGCGCCGGCTGATCGATCGCGGCCCAGCGGACGAGGACGTCGTCGTTGGCGAGCACGAGGTAGCGGGCCGCGAGGTAGTCGCCGCCGGGCGGCAGCGCGCGCAGGTCGTACGCGCGCGGGCGGAGCGGCCCCTCGATGCGCGTCCACGCGACCGGCGGATGGCGCCGGTAGAGGTGGGCGTAGGCGCCGGCGAACCCGTCGCGGGCGTACTCCTCCTCGACGGTGCCGTCGGGCACGCCGACGTGGGCTTGCGAGGTCACCAGGCCGCGGACGTGAGGGACGTGCATGCGGCCATGGTGACGGCGCGGGCGACCACGAAGAAAGCACAAAGATCGCGGATAGAATGTGTATGCCATGAACAAGGACGCGCCCATCCACGTCACGCTCGAGCAGGCGCGCGCGCTCGACGCGCTCGATCGCGCCGGCACCCTGGTCGCGGCGGCGGCCGCGCTGCACAAGGGCCACACCGCGGTGATGTACGGGCTACGCCAGCTCGAGGCGCAGACCGGGCTCGCGCTGCTCGATCGCCGGGGCTACCGCCTGCGGCTGACCGCCGCCGGCCGGCGCGTGCTCGAGCACTGCCGGCGGCTGCTCGAGGCGGAGGCGCGGCTGGCGGCCGCCTGTCACCAGCTCCGGACCGGCTGGGAGCCGACCGTGCGGGTCGTCTACGACGGCGTCTGCCCCGACGAGCCGCTCTTGCGGGCGGTCGGCGCGCTGGTCGGCGAGCGGGCGCCGACCCGGCTGCACGTGTCGGCGGCGTTCCTCGGCGGCGTCGAGGCGGCGTTCGAGCGCGAGCGCGCCGACCTGATGGTGTCGGTGCTGCCGGCGGTGGCGGCGGAGGCGCTGGTCGCGACCCGGCTGCCGCCGCTGGTCGCCACGCTGGTGGCGGCGCGCGGGCACCCGCTGGCGCGCACGCACCGGCAGGTCGGCGACGACGAGCTGGCCGACGAGGTGCTGCTCACCGTCCACGGCTCCGACCCGCGGCTGGAGCTGCCGACCGCGGCGCTCGAGCGACGCGCGACCGTCGACCTCAACGACTTCCACGCCAAGCGGGCGGCGCTGCTCGCGGGCCTCGGCTACGGCTGGCTGCCGGAGCACCTGTGCGCCGCGGAGCTGCGCGCGGGTCGCCTGCGCCGCGTCCGCTACCACCGCGGCAGCGAGCACCGGTTCGCCCCGCGGCTGTACGTGCGGGCGGGGGCGCGGCCGGGCCCGGCGACGCGCCGGCTGATCGACGCGCTCGTCGACTGACAGGGTTGGCCAGCATGCTTTTCGACGCTGACGCAACGAAGCAGGTGATCGAGCTCGCGCGCGGCGATCGATCGCGATCGCTGTTCTGGCCGCCTCTTTGAAGGCCCCGAGCGCAGCTCGGGCCGGGGTTGCTTCGGCCGAGATCGATCCCGAGGTCCTCCTCGGGCTCGATCGATCGCGAGAGGGTTGGCCTGACCGAGATCGGTCCCGAGGTCCTCCTCGGGCCCGATCGATCGACGAGACGGTTGGCATGCTGGCCAACCTGTGACGCCCTCCGCCGGCGGTCAGGGCGGCGGGGCGCCTCCGCGATCCATCGCCGCGAGGCGGAGCGGAGCGGGCAGGGCGCCGGCGCGAAGGAGCTCGGCCAGCTCCGCCGCCGCGCGCGCGCGGGTGGCGGCGTCGGTGCCGCCGACCGGGATGGGCAGGCGGCCGCCGGTGATCGGTTGCTCGACGATCGGCGCCGCCTGGACCTGATCGTCGACCATGATCGCGAGCTTCTTGCCGACGGTCGCGCGGGTGAGCTCGGCGAGCCGGCGGGCGCCGTCGGCGTCGAGGGTGACCATGACCATCGGCGCCTGGTCGCCCGCGCCACGCTCCGCCGTGGCGTTCGCGAGATCGCGAGCGCCGAGCCGGGCGGTCCGCTCCACGTAGTAGGTGCGCCAGGTCGGTGGCCGGCCCTCGTACTGCACGCGCTCGTAGGCGATCAGGTGATCGGCGGGCACCGCGAGGCTCGGGTCGGCCGCCGCGACGTCGACGAGGTAGCGGGCCAGTCGCTCGCGGCCGGAGACGGTGCAGGCGACGAGCCCGTCGGGAGAAGGCGCGCCGATGCAGCCGAGCTCGCGGGCCCGGTCACGCGACATGCTCTCCTGGCGGTCCTCGGCCTGCAGGGTGTAGT
>DASZXE010001105.1:0-4600 GCA_035546475.1 Kofleriaceae bacterium | reverse complement strand
GGGGGCGACCACGGCAATGGCGACGACGACCACGGCAACGGCGGCGACGACCACGGCCACGGCGACGACGGCCACGACGACGACGGCCACGGCGGCGACGATCACGGCGGCGGCTCCTGCGGCGGCCACGACAGCGACGGCGATGGCGTCGACGACACCCACGACGTCTGCCCCGGCCACGACGATCGCCAGGACGCCGATCACGACGGCCACCCCGACGACTGCGACGTCTGCCCGCTGGTCCCCGACCCGGCGCAGACCGACACCAACCACGACGGCGAGGGCGACGCCTGCGAGTGCGCGGGCGTGACCTGCCCCGCGCCGGCGGCGTGCCACACCGCGTCCGCCTGCGCGCCCGCCGACGGCGCGTGCACGGCATCGGTGCCCGTCGCCGACGGCACCGCCTGCGGCAGCGACGGCGCCTGCGAGGCCGGCACCTGCGTCGAGCGCCTCGTCAGCGTCCCCGGCTCGCCGCGCGACGCCGTCGATCGCGACGGCACCGAGTGGGTCGCCCTCGACGACGGCGGCGTCGGCTGCTTCGACCTCACCAACCCCGACGATCCGGTCGTCCTCACCCGCTGGCCGAACGCGACCACGCAGGACCCGCCGGCGCCGCAGGACCTGCACTGCACCGACGCCGAGATCGTCGGCGACACCCTCGCGGTCGCGTGCGGCGACGCCGGCATCATCCTGTTCGACCTCGCCGCCTTCGGCGAGCGCTGCGGCCTGTACCGCGAGACGATCCACGATCCGTGCACGCACCTGACGACCGACGGCACGACGCTCTACGCGGCGGTCGGCGACCAGCTCCGCGCCTACGACCTCGGCGGCGGCGGCTCGTCGGTGATCGGCACCCTCGGCGGCGGCGGCGGCGGTGGCGGCGGCTTCGGCGGTGGCATCTCCTACGGCGGCGGCGTCGTCTGGTACGGCGGCGCCGGCGGCTTCGGCGGCTTCCTCGCGAACGGCGGCGGCGCCGTCGGCGGCGTCGGCGGCGACGCGGTCACGTCGATCTACTGGGGCGGCGGCTTCGTCGCCACCGCGCTCGGCGACGCCGGCATCGCCTTCTGGGACGTCACCGATCCGTCCAACCCCCGGCTCATCCGCCGGTCGGCGCGCCCGGCCTACAACCTGTCGTTCAGCTTCAGGGACCACATCCAGGCCTGCTCGCACGTCGAGAACGGCCAGTGGTTCCAGCTCGTCGTCGATCAGAGCGACCCGGCCAACCCGGTCGAGATCTCCCGCACGTACACCGGCGCGCCGATCACCGGCGTCGCCGCGCTCGGCGCCACCGGCGCGTCGATGATCGGCGTCCGCGGCGGCCTGGTGACGACCGACACGCCGCCGTTCCTCACCGGCATCAACGTCCCGGCCACGCCGTTCGGCGCCTGCCCGTCGACGGATCCGGTGGTCGCGACCTTCAGCGAGCCGCTCGATCCGGTCGCCGACCAGGCGCTGCTCGACCAGGCGCTCGAGGTCGTCAACCCGGACGCGCTCGGCAAGCACCCGGGCCAGGTCGTCCAGCGCGGCGACCAGCTCATCTTCCTGCCGACCACCGCGCTCGACCACGGCCAGAACGAGCTGCGGCGCGGCGCGCTGCCGGCGGCGGGCCACGGCAAGGAGACCGTCGCGTTCGACCGGCCGTTCACGGTGTCGAGCGTCTGCGCGACGACGCCCAGCACGCCGGCGACCGTCGTCTCCGGCCACGCCTTCGCCGCGACGTTCACCATCGAGGGCACGGCCGCCTACGACCACGCGGCGTTCGCGCTGTCGTACTCGCCGAGCGCCACCAACGCGTGGGGCCTGGTCGGCACCGTGCCGGCGACCGCGGGCCCGGCCGGCCTCGAGGCGGAGCTCACCGCCCCGGCCGTCGACGCGCCGACCGAGCTGTGGCTGCGCCCGCAGGCGACCGTCGACGGCCAGGCGCTGCAGGGCCCGGCCGCGTCGGTGCTCGTGCTGCCGCCGCCGGTCTGCGCGGCCCAGGGCGGCTGCGGCGCGCACGGCGCCTGCGACTACGCCGCGAACGGCCACGACACCGTCTGCACGTGCGACGGCGGCTGGTCGGGCGACGACTGCTCGGTCGCGCCCGACGCCGACCTCGACGGCGTCGACGATCTCACCGACAACTGCGTCCACGTGCCCAACGGCGACCAGGCCGACGGCGACGGCGACTTCCGCGGCGACGCGTGCGACGACTGCCCGACGGTCGCCGACGCGGCGCAGCTCGACACCGACGGCGACGGCACCGGCGACGCCTGCGAGTGCCTCGGCGTCGTCTGCCCCGGCGGCGACGCGTGCCACGCCGCCGGCGTCTGCCAGCCGACCAGCGGCGCCTGCACCGACGACGCGTTCGCCGACGGCACCGGCTGCGACGACGGCGACCCCGCGAACGGCGCCGACACCTGCCAGGCGGGCGTCTGCACGCCGCCGCCGTTGCCGTTCCCGGTCGGCCCGATCGGCGCCGACAGCGTCGGCGATCCGCACCTCGCGAGCTGGGCGCACCGCGCGTACGACGTGCAGCTCGCCGGCGAGTACGTGCTCGCCACCGACGGCGCCGACTTCTCGGTGCAGGCGCGGCAGTGTCCGTTCCCCGGACGACCGGTCGCGATCAACGTCGCCTTCGCGACCCGGATCGGCGGCAGCACCGTCACGATCGACACCGCGCGCCAGGGCGCCGACCGCGTCCACCTCGACGGCGCGCCGCTCGATCTCGGCCAGGGCCCCCGCTACTTCGCGGATGGCTCGGTCCTCTACCGGCGCGAGCGCAGCTACGTCTTCGTCTACGCGAACGGCGCCGGGCTGGTCGCCTACGACGCCAGCCTCTACCTCGACCTCTACGCCTACGCCGGCACCCGTCCGGCCGGCGGACTGTCGGGCCTGTGGGGCAACGACACCGGCGGCGCGCTGGCGACGCGCGACGGCTCGGCGCTCGGCAACGTGATCGACGTGCCGGCGATCGCGCACCTCGGCGCGACGTGGGCCGTGCAGCCGGCCGAGCGGCTGTTCGACTCGCCGGTGCCCGCGGGCTGCGCGTTCGCCAGCCTGCCGCCGGCCTTCCCGTCGAGCAGCGACCTCGCGCCCGCCGAGCTCGGGCTGGCGACCACCGCCTGCACCGCCGCCGGCATCCCCGACGGCACCGCGGCGTACGAGGCGTGCCTCGTCGACGTCGGCCTGACCGGCGACCCGACGTTCGCGAACAGCCTCGCCGCGGCGGCGGACGCGACGCCGTTCGACGCCGACACCGACGGCGCCGCCGACGGCACCGACGACTGCCCCGCGGTCGCCGACCCGGCGCAGCTCGACACCGACGGCGACGGCGTCGGCGACGCGTGCGACGACTGCCCGGCGGTCGCCAACCCGGCGCAGACCGACAGCGACCACGACGGCCAGGGCGACGCGTGCGACGCGCCGGTGATCACCGGGGCCGCCCAGACGATCACCGCCGGCAACCAGTTCGGCTGCGCGCTCGCCGGCCACACGCCGTGGTGCTGGGGCCTCGACACCTCCGGCCAGCTCGGCAGCCTGCCGTTCCAGCAGATCGTGACGTCGCCGCGCGCGGTCGCCGGCCTCGCCGACGCGACCCAGCTCGGCGCCGGCGGCGAGTTCGCCTGCGCCGTCATGGCGAACGGCACGGTCATGTGCTGGGGCGCCGACGGCCGCGGGCAGCTCGGCGACATCGGCGGGGACAACCACCTGACGCCGATCCAGGTGCCCGGCATCGTCGACGCGGTGGCGGTCGACGGCGGCCTCATCCACGCCTGCGCGGTGCGCGCGAACGGCCAGGTGCTGTGCTGGGGCACCGCCATGCTCGGCAACGGCGTCGGCGCGACGCCGCAGGGTCCGTCGACGGTGATCGACGGCAGCGGCCAGCCGCTCGCCGGCATCGTCGCGGTCAGCGCGAGCGAGGACCACACCTGCGCGCTGCAGGACGACGGCGACGTCTTCTGCTGGGGCGGCAACAAGTACGGTCAGCTCGGCTTCTCGCCGCAGGTCGGCGCGCAGTCGCTCGTCGCGGCGCAGGTCGTCTTCCCGCCGGGCGCGGGGCCGCAGACGCGGCTCACCACGTTCCGGCGCGGCGCCTGCTCGGTCGGCGCCGGCGGCCAGCTCTGGTGCTGGGGCGACAACACGAACGGCGCGGTCGGCCTCGGCGGCCTGCAGCCGGTGGTCGTCTCCACGCCGACGCAGGTGGTGACGCCGGCGGGGCTGTTCACCGGCGTGACCGCGGTCGCCGGCGGCTTCGACGATCACGTCTGCGCGGTGCAGGGCGGCCAGACCTACTGCTGGGGCGCCAACGCGACCACGACGGTGCCGCCGACGGTCACCGGCCAGATCGGCCAGGGCGCGGCGGTGCTGCGGGCGACGATGCCGACGGCCGTGCCCGGCACCGCCGGCTCCGTCGACGTCGCGGCCGGGTTCGCGCACTCGCTGGCGCTGCAGGGCGACGGCACCGTGCTCGGCTGGGGCTCGAACAACTTCGGCCAGCTCGGCGACGGCACCTTCGCGAACGCGGTCGGGACGACGACGGGCGTCGGCGCGCCGTTCTGATCGTCAGGCGGTCAGCGCCGCGACCTCGGGCGCCGTGAAGCCGTACTCGGCCAGCACC
>DASZXE010001104.1:0-1672 GCA_035546475.1 Kofleriaceae bacterium | reverse complement strand
CCAGGCGGCGACCAGCATGGCCGGCGCCGCCGTCAGCAGGGGCGCCGGGTCTCCCGAGAACGGTCCGAAGTGGATCCAGCGGCTGGCGCCCGCGGCGTGGACGCCGACGCCTGGCGCGAACACCGCGAGGTCGGCGAGCAGCGCCGCCGCGAAGGTCATGGGCGCCGCGCGCAGCAGCCGCCGCGGCCCGAGCTCTACGAACGCCACGGCGACGAGCGCCGCCAGGATCACGGCGAAGACCTGGCGCGACACGAAGTGCGTCGGCGCGCCGAACGCCGCCGTGCTCTGTCGCGCCGTCGCCGACGCGACGACCACCACTCCCAGCGCGCCGAGCGACGCGGCGGGCACCGCCACGAGGAGGACGATCAGCGCGCGCCGGCTCATCGTCAGAAGCGCTCGCAGAGGCCCAGGCCGACGTCGAGGATGTCGCCGTAGGCTCCGGCGTCGGACAGGGTGTGCGTCAGGTCGGCGCGGACGACCACCGCCGTCGAGCGGGAAATGCCGAGCTCGACACCCGCGACTCCTCGGGCCACGGGCCGAACGCTGGAGCCCGACGCGACCGAACCGACGGCGATTCCGGCGCCGGCTGCGACCCACGGCCGAACGGGCAGGTGCTCGAGCGCGACCGTCTGCAGCGCGACGAAGGTCGTCTGCATGAGCTGGCGCGGCATCGCCGAGACGTGGGTCCCGTCGGTCGAGAATCGATCGAAGAAGAGATCGAGCCCCGCGCCGAAGCCGAACACGCGCGCGAGGTCGGCATACCGGCGCTCGAACGTGCCGCCCAGCGAGAAACCGCCCGCTGGCACGCCGCTGCCGGTGTCGTTCGGGCGGTAGGCGAACCGACCGTGGACGGCGATGGAATCGCGGGGCGTGCGGATCTCCGGCTCCTCGGGCACTGGTGCGGTCGGGGAGGGCGTCGCCGCGCCGACGGGCGGCTGCGGCTCGGGCGGTTGCGGGTCGATGAGCGGCGCCGGCTCGGCCTGTGCGAGCCAGCCCAAGACGACGAGCGCGGCGCGCGTGGCTGCCGGGACCAACATGGCACCCGAGCTTAACCCGAGGGGTCGACGACGACGAGGTCCTGCCCAGCCTCGACTGCCGTGCCCTCGGCGCAGCGGATCTCGCGCACGACGCCGGCGCGCGGCGCCCGCAGCTCGTTCTCCATCTTCATCGCTTCGACGACGACGACCGCGTGGCCGGCCGCGATGCGCTCGCCGTCCTTGACGAGGATCTTCACGACCCGGCCGGGCATGGGCGAGCGCACGGGCGCCGGCCCGGTCGCCACCGCGCCACGCGCCTGCTCGGCCAGCGCCGCGACGCGTGCGCTGCGCGCCTCGGTCACCTCGGCCGCGACGACCACCGGATCGGCGGCGCCGCGCTTGATGGAGACGCCGACCTTGCCGTTGTCGCCGTCGGCAAAAGCGAGCGTTTGCCCAAGCCCGTCACGTACGAGCCACGCTCCGCTTTCGACGGCCACGAGCTCGATCGCCCGCTCGACACCGTCGACGAGAACGCGCTGCCGCCCGTCGTCGCCGACGCCGAGCTCGACGATCCTTTCCTTCGTCCCAATCTTGACCGAGAACCGTCGCGTCATGTTGACGGGGGGCGGCTCGCTTCCGCTCGCGCCCCCCGGACCCCCACGCTCCGCGTGGCGAAGCCACGCGGGGCGCGCGGC
>DASZXE010001103.1:0-1765 GCA_035546475.1 Kofleriaceae bacterium | reverse complement strand
GGCCTGCGCGGGCTGCGCCGCCGGCACGGCCTGCACCGCCGGCACCGCCGCCGCCATCGCCAGGTGCGGGCACGCCGGCGGCGCGTCGAGGCGGAGGACGCGCGCGACCTTGGTCCGCAGGACCTGGGGCTGGAACGGCTTGAGGATGTAGTCGGCGATGCCGAGCTTCATCGCGCCGACGATCGTCCCGCGCTGGCACTCGCTGGTGACGAGGATGACCGGCGTGTGATCGCCGCGCTCGCGCAGCACACGCAGCATCGCGGGGCCGTCCATCTCCGGCATCGAGACGTCGAGGAGGATCAGATCGAAGCGCTGCTCCTCGAGCAGGACCAGCGCCTGGAAGCCGTTCTCCGCCTCGGCGACCTCGCAGCCGAGGTCGCGCACGACCCGGCCGACCAGCCCGCGCATCGAGCTGAAGTCGTCGACGGTGAGGATGGTGGGCATGCGGTGATCTCCGACCGGGTGGCGACGTCGCCACGTGTCAGGATCGTTCGGCCGCTCCCCACGTCGATCGAGGGGCGTCGGCGCGCAGATCGCGCACGGAGTGCGCGTCAGCCCGGAATCGAGCGCGCCGGCGGCCCGAAAAGGTGGCCCTGGAGCAGATCGCAGCCGAGCGCGACCAGCGTGTCCCGCTCCTCGCGGGTCTCCACACCTTCGCCCACCACCAGCGTCCCGGTCTCGTGGCAGAGCCGGCAGAGCGCCGCGATCGTCCGCTGCTTGAGCGGGCTGCGGTGGATGTCGCGCACGAGCGAGAGGTCGATCTTCACCAGCTCGGGGGCGAGCTCGGCGAACGTCGACAGCCCCGAGTAGCCGGCGCCGACGTCGTCGACGGCGATGCGGAAGCCGAGCGCGCGCAGCCGCTCGAGGCGCTGGTGCAGCTCGGCGGTGGGCTCGAGCGGGGCGCGCTCGGTGACCTCGAGCACCACCCGCGCCGCCATCCGCGACAGCGGCGAGCCTGGATCGAGGAGCTCGGCGTCGAACAGGTCGACCGCGTGCACGTTGACGAACAGGAGCAGGTCGTCGGCGGCGCCGGCCATGCCCGCGGCGGCCAGCGCGCGCGCGCGGCGGCCGAGCAGCGGCAGCCGGCCGAGGCTCGCGGCGGCGTCGAGCACCGCGTGCGGCGTCGGCAGCGACGGCTCCGACGAGCGCATCAGCGCCTCGACGCCGTACGGCTGGCCGGTGCGCGCGTGGACGACCGGCTGGAAGAGCATCCACGTGCTGGTCAGCGCGTGCTGGAAGCGGACCTCGAGGCTCGCGCGGTCGGTCAGCGCGGCGGGCGCGCCGGTGACCGCCTGCGCCTCGCGGCGGATGCGGGCGAGCGCGTGGGCGCGCGCGGCCTCGTGGGCGGTGCGCACCAGCAGGTCGAGGTCGAACGGCTTGCTCAGGTAGCGGAACGCGCCGAACTGCACGGCGGCGGCCGCGGCCTCGACGGTGGGCGCGCCGGTGATCAGCACGACCGGGACGTCGAGGTCGACCCGGCGGATCGCGCGCAGCAGCTCGAGGCCGCCGCCGCCGGGCATGTTGACGTCACTGACCACGACGTCGAAGCGCTGCCGCTCGACCTCCTCCATGGCGCGGTCGCCGCCGGGCGCCTCGACGCAGTCGAAGCCCTCGCCGTCGAGCACGCGGGCGACGGTGCGGCGCAGGACATCGTCGTCGTCGACGACCAGCGCGCGCTTGCGCACGCCGGCGCCGCGGGCCGCGCCGGCGGTGTCGGCCTCGACGGCACCCGCCGCGCCCGCGCCCGCACCCGCGCCCGCACCCG
>DASZXE010001102.1:0-1714 GCA_035546475.1 Kofleriaceae bacterium | reverse complement strand
CGACGCCGGCGCCGGCCCGGTCGCCGCGCTGCCGCCGGCCGAGCGCTTCCACTGGCTGTGCGCCCCGCGCAGCTCGATGATCCAGTGCGCGACCGTCCACGGCGGCCTCTGCGCCGACCCGCAGGCCACGCTCGACCACCTCTTCGCCCGGCTGGTCGCCCGCTGAGCGTCGTGCGGCCGTGCGCGGGCCCGCCGCGTCAGCTCGCGGCGCGGCGGACCGGATCGTCGTCGGTGTCGGCGTCGAGGTCGTCGGCGGCGGCGCGCGCGCGGGCCGCGGCCTCGCCGGCGCGCGACTTCAGGAACTCGAGGAACGCGATCGCGCTCGGCAGGTCGATCGCCGGCAGCCCGTCGATCAGCTCGCGCGCGTTGCGGCGCAGCGCCTCGCCGGGCGCCTCGGCGCCGTGGACGACCGGCTTGCCCGGCACCACCGGCAGCTCGGCCGGCGGCTTCACCTCGCCCCACGGCGGCGGGTTCGTCGACTCGAGGTCGTGCTCTGCGAGCCAGTTGTGGATGTGCCAGTGCAGGAGCTCGGCGCGGTACGCGAACCAGCGCTCGCGCTCGGCCGGGTAGGCGAGCAGCACGTCCTTGAACCGGCGGAAGGCGCCCTTGCCGTCGATCGACATGATCAGCCGCTCGCGCAGCGTCTCGTCGGAGACCGAGCCGACGAACCGCTCCATCCAGCGGTACTGCTCGCGCGACGACGCCGGCTCGATGCGCAGGAACGCGCGCAGGTTCTCGGTCACCTGCTGGCGGCGCAGCGGCGCCTCGACGTCCCCCGCCACGATCGTGATGACCTTGCCGGTCGCCAGGTCGAGGAAGCTCTCGGTGTCGGACGCGTTGCGCTCGACGGAGACCTCGAGCGCATCCCAGTCGAGATCGAGGCGAACGGGTGCGCTCGGAGCGGCCGGCGCGGACGAGGGCGGAGTGCGGGTGGTCATCGCCAGGGAGGAAGAGACGAGGTGGACGCGCCGTGGCCGACGCGCCAAGCGACCAAGCTTCAAGCGTAAACGGTCGGCCGGCGGGTGGCAAGGCTGCTTGACACACCGCGTTCCGCGGGTAGTATCCGGCCCTTACGCCGGGCCCGCGGTCACCTCGCACGGGTGGCCCCGGTCGGTCCTCCTTCCGGCGTCCGCTCTCGCGTCGCCCGCGCCGCCGGGCAGAAGGTATCCATGGCTCGCGTCACCGTCGAAGACTGCCTGGAGAAGGTCCCCAACCGGTTCGCGCTGGTGGTGCTCGCCGCCGAGCGCGCCCGCCAGATCGCCCGCGGCGGCTCCGCGCTCGTGGATTGCGACAACAAGCCGGCGGTCACCGCGCTGCGCGAGATCGCGGCCGGGATGGTCAACTTCCGCGAGGACGTGAAGGACACCGTCACCGAGTTCATCCACGAGCGCCGCAAGTCCGGCTTCATGTGATCCGTCGCGGGACGGTCCGTCGACGGCCGGGGCAGCCGGCCGAAGCTCGACCGCTGCCCAAAAGTTGCCCGCATGGCGGTGTAGCTCCTACATGGGCGAGTGACCCGTGAGGATCCCGCCGCCGATGGCGAGCCGCTCGCGCGAGGCGAGTTCGTTCGCCTCGCGTATCGCCTCGGCCGGTCGAACGCGACCGGCACGCTGACCACCGACCTCGATCGCGGCGGGCCGCTCGTCCTCCGCCGCGGCGCGCTGGTCGCCGCCCCCGCCGACGAGCGCGGCGCGCAGGCCCGCACCCGCCTCGC
>DASZXE010001101.1:0-3556 GCA_035546475.1 Kofleriaceae bacterium | reverse complement strand
GGCACGTGTCGCCGCGTCCGGCGCGACGGCTGTCCGGACGTCGGACACGTCGAGCCCGTCCGCGGGCGGCGCGTTGCCGGCGTCGGCGATGTGGACGAGCCCGAAGTCGGCGACCCGCACGCGGCCGTCCTTGCCGATCAGCACGTTGTCCGGCTTGAAGTCGCGGTGGACCATCTGCTGCGCGTGCGCCGCCGACAGGCCGATCGCCGCCTGCCGGAAGACGTCGAGGATCTCGGCGGCGGTCCGCGGGCGCGCGTCGAGCCAGTCGCGCAGGCTCTCGCCCTCGACCAGCTCCATCACGATGTAGAGCTCGCCCTTGTGGAAGCCGGCGTCGTGGACGGCGACGATGCCCGGGTGGATCAGGCGGGCGAGCGCGCGCGCCTCGCGCAGCGTCCGCTCGCGGGCGCGGATCGAGCTCGGGGTGGCGAGCAGGTCGGCACGCAGGAGCTTGATCGCCACCCGCCGGTCGAGCTGCGGGTCGTAGGCGGCGAACACGACGCCCATGCCGCCGGCGCCGAGCCGGCGCACGAGCACGTAGCGGCCCACCCGATCGCCGGCCACCGCCGGCGGGATCTGCGACGGCGCGGCGGCGACGTCGGCGAGCAGCCGGCGCAGGTCGTCATCGTCGGCGCCCGGCTCGTCGTCGAGCTCGTCGGCGGGGACGGTGTCATCGGTCGCGTTCGCCATCGGCGCTACCGCCGAGGATAACGGGGATCGCGCCGCAAGATCAGGATTCCTTCACCAGCACGAGCTGGTGGTCGGTCAGCGTGCGCTCGGCGAAGGCGGCCTCCGAGAAGGCCAGGTACAGGTTCCAGGTGCGGATGAACGGCTCGTCGAAGCCGAGCCGCCGGATCGCCGGCAGGGCGTCGAGGAAGCGCTGGCGCCACGCCCGCAGGGTCGGCGCGTAGTCGGGGCCGATGTCGTCGGCCTGGACGAGCGCGAGCCCGGTGCCGCGCAGCGCGCGCCGGATCGCGCCGAGCGACGGGATGAGCGCGCCGGGGAAGATGTAGGTCTGCATCCAGTCGACCGAGCGGCGGTAGGCGTCGAAGCGGTCGTCCGGCATCGTGATCGACTGGATGACCGCGCGGCCGCCCGGGCGCAGGCGGGCGGCGACCTGGCGGAAGTAGGTCGGCAGGAACTCGAGGCCGACCGCCTCGAGCATCTCGCATGACAGGATCGCGTCGTGGGTGCCGGTGGCGTCGCGGTAGTCGCAGAGGCGGAGCTCGACGGCGTCGCCCTGGCCGGCGGCGATGACCTGCGTGCGGGCGAGCTCGAGCTGGGCCGCCGACACGGTGAGGCCGGTGACGCGGCAGCCGCGGGTGCGCGCGGCGTGCAGCGCGAGCGCGCCCCAGCCGCAGCCGATCTCGAGGACGTGATCGCCGGGGCGGAGCTCGGCGAGCTCGCAGAGGCGCTCGAGCTTGGCGGTCTGCGCGGCGGCCAGATCGCCGGCGAGGCCGTCGCCGGGCCGCCAGATCGCGCACGAGTAGACCATCTGCTCGTCGAGGAACAGCCGGTAGAAGGCGTTGCCGAGGTCGTAGTGGGCGTGGATGTTGCGCGCGCTGCCGGCGCGGTCGTTGGCGGCGCGGCGGTGGCGGACGACGTTCGGCAGCCGCGCGGCGGCGGTCAGCCACGACTCGACGCCGCGGGCGCCGGTGGCGCGCAGGAAGAGGCGGAGCGCGCCGGGGAGGTCGTCGGCGTCCCAGTCGCCGGCGACGAAGCCCTCGCCGCCGCCGAGCTCGCCGCGGACGAGCATGCGGACGAACAGGCGGTCGTCGGCGACGCGGACGGTGGCGTCGGGGCGGCCCTCGCCGCCGAGCGCGAGCCGGCGGCCGTCGGGCAGCGCGAGCTCCAGCCGGCCGCCGCGCCAGCCGCGGGCGAGCGCGCCGGTGATCACGCGTCGGGCGAGGCTCCGGACGGGCGCGACGAGGCGCGGCATCGGCGCGATGAGCGGGTGCGCGACGTCGGGACCCCTCGACAAGCGCGGCGAGGATATCGCGGAAGGCGCGGGCGCGGGTCGCGGTTCGCGCCGGTGATCGCCGGCGCGCACACCGTGCGTTGGCGCCCCGCGCCCGCGGCCGGCAGACGGCGCCGGGGCACGCGAACGCCGCGATCTCCGACGAGGACCGCGGCGCGGCGGACGGCGGCGCGCGTGTTGCATCGCGTCACGCCCATGACCTCGAGCCCCGATCGACGCGTTGCGGACGACGGCCCGCCAGGGCAGGGCAGGACCGACGGCGCGGCGCCACCCCCGCGCGTGCGCGAGGTGAACCGCGTCGTCGTCCTCGGCGCGAACGGCGCGATGGGCGCCGGCTGCGGCCTGGTCTTCGCGCGCGCCGGCCTGTCGACGGTCTTCCTCGCCCGCACGCGCGAGAAGGCCGAGGCGGGGCGGGCGCGGGCGGCGAAGCGCGCGCGCGACGAGTCGCTCGCCGCGCGCATCGAGGTCGGCGGCTACGACGACCGGCTCGCCGAGGAGGTCGCCGGCGCCGACCTCGTCTTCGAGGCGGTCGCCGAGGACGCCGGCGTCAAGCGGGCGCTGCTCGCCGAGGTCGATCGCGCGCGGCGGCCGGGCACCGTCGTCGCCACGGTGTCGTCGGGGCTGTCGATCGCGGCCCTGTGCGCCGGGCGATCGGCCGACCTCGCGCGCTCGTTCCTCGGCATGCACTTCTTCAACCCGCCGCACGTGATCACCGGCTGCGAGCTGGTGCCACACGCGGGGACCGATCCGGCGGTGGTGGCGGCGATGGCGGCGTTCCTGCGCGACCGCCTCGGCCGCGAGCTGGTGGTCACCGCCGACACGCCGGCCTTCTGCGGCAACCGGATCGGCTTCAAGGTGCTGAACGAGTGCGCGCAGCTCGCGGCGGAGCACGGCGCCGCGTTCGTCGACGCGCTGGCCGGGCCGCACACCGGCCGGGCGATGGGGCCGCTCGCCACCGTCGACTTCGTCGGCTGGGACGTCCACCGCGCGATCGTCGACCACCTGCACGCGAACACCCGCGACGAGGCGCACGACGCGTTCGCGCTGCCGGCGTTCATGCACGAGCTGATGGCCGACGGTCACCTCGGCGACAAGACGGCGGACAAGGGCGGCTTCTTCCGGCGCGGCGGCGCGGGCAAGGACGCGCCGCGGCTCGCGCTCGAGCCGCGCCGGCGCGCGTACGTGACCGCCGACGCGGCGGTGCCGGAGGCGGCGCGGCGGATGTGCGAGCTGCACGCGGCCGGGCGCCACGTCGGCGCGCTCGACGTGCTCGCCCACGCGGGTGGCGACGGCGCGCTGATGCGGCGGATCGTCCTCGGCTACATCGGCTACGCGCTCGGCCGGGTCGGCGAGGTGGTCGAGCGCGTCGAGGACGTCGACCGGATCATGGCGCACGGCTTCCGGTGGGCGCCGCCCGGCTTGCTGTGCGACCTCCTCGGCGCGCGGCGCACGATCCGGCTGCTCGACGAGCACGCGCTGGCGGTGCCGCCGGTGCTCGTCCGCGCGGCGGACAGCCAGCGGCCGCTGTGCCCGCAGCACGATCCGGCGCGCTACTTCCCGGTGGCGGCGGCGGCGGCGTAG
>DASZXE010001100.1:0-1518 GCA_035546475.1 Kofleriaceae bacterium | reverse complement strand
CGACGCACTGGGCGCGGACTGCGCTGCGCTGAGCGGCGCGGCGGGCCACGGGGTCGGCCACGGCTACGGCGTCGGCTACGGCGTCGGTGGCGCCGCGGGTGCGGGTCGCGCGGGCATGATCGGCTGCCGCGGGCCGCGCATCATCAGCCCACCGGGTGGCTCGGGCGCGGGCGGCGCGACCGGCGGCGCCTCGACCGCCTTGGTGAACCAGAGCGTCAGGCCGACCTCGCCGGGGTTGCAGGCCGGCGCGGCGGCGAGCGCGCCGCGCACGTGCAGCGTGCCGTCGTTCACCTCGAAGTCGCCGAGGAACTCGCCGCGGGTGTCGTTGGCCGACGTCTGGCGCGTGCGGATGTTCCAGCGGGCGACGCCGTAGGCGTCGGCGACCTGGTGCATCGCGACCTTCACGTTCGCGGCGGTGACGCAGCCCTTGCCGATGCCCTGCTTGCCCGACGGATCGAGCGCGACCGGCTCGACCATGCGCACGCCGCCGCCGGACGGCGTGTGGCCGTCGATCTCGTCCATCCTGATGTACGTCGGCAGGTGGCGCGGCGGCGGCGGCGCGACCGGCCCCGACGCCACCGCGGGCGCCGGCCGCTCCTTCGCGGGCGCGCCGTGCTTCTTGCCGCACCCGCCCAGCGCCATCGCCGCGAGGGCGAGGACGAGGGTGCTCGCGCCGGCGCGCCTCACGGCGTGGCGGGCTTCGACGGGTTCGCGAACGGGTCCTGGCCCGGCTTCGGGCCGCCCGCCGGCGGCTTGTGGTGACCGCCGGCGCCACCGCCGTGCCCACCGCCGCCCGGGCTCTCGGCCGGGTTGAGGATGAGCTGCACGTCGAGGTTGACGACCAGGTCCTGGCCGTCGACCGCGTAGTCGCCGGAGGAGACCTCGCGATCCTGCGGGAAGTAGCCCTCCTTCTCGATCGTGATCTGCACCGACGACTGCGCGGCCTGGCGGACGCTGAGCGCGAGCTCGGCGGGCGTCTTCTTGCCGGTCGCCTCGCCGTCGAGGCGGATGTCGGCGCCCGGCGGCGTCGACGTCACCTTGATGACGCGATCCATCGCCGCCGTCGGCGCGGTCGTCGAGCCGGTGCCGGCGCCGGTGCCGGCAGCCGTGCCGGTGCCGGTGCCCGCGCCCTGCTCGGTGTCGGTGCCGAGGTTCGGCGTCGCCTCCTCGGGCGACGAGCGGAAGAAGAAGATCCAGACGACGACGGCGAGGGCGGCGACGAACAGGACGCCGACGATGATGACGGCGGTGCCGATGCCCTGCGGCGTCTCGAGCTGATCGACCGCGGAGACCCCGTGCTTGCGGTTGGGATCGGTGAGCTCCGGCGGAGGCAGCGGCACGCCGGTCGGTCGGTGGCGCGCCGGCGTGGCGGCCGGAGTCGCGGCGGGCGTGGCGGCCGGCGCGTGCTGCGCGGCGGCCTTGTCCGGACGGGGCAGGGCGGGGACGCGCTCGGTCGTCTCGGGCGCGAACGCGCCGGTCTCGGGCGCGGCCGGCACCGGCAGCGGCGCGGGCAGCGGG
>DASZXE010001099.1:0-28631 GCA_035546475.1 Kofleriaceae bacterium | reverse complement strand
GCCATGGCTGCGTCGACTGCCTGGCCAGCGGCGACGAATGGGTACACCTGCGGCTGTGCATGACGTGCGGGCACGTCGGCTGCTGCGACAGCTCGCCGAACCGGCACGCGTCGCGCCACGCGCATGCGACGCACCATCCGGTGATCCGCTCGTACGAGCCGGGGGAGGACTGGGGCTGGTGCTTCGTCGACGAGCAGGTCGTCGAGCTGGCCGCGCTGCCCGGCGAGGCCGCCGCCCGCCACTACGCTCCGCCGCGCCGCTGACGATCGCGAGGCGGATGTCCAGGTGAACGACCGCGCGGGGGCGCGATCGTCCAGTTGCACATGCGGCGGGGGCGAGGCGGGCCCGGCGGGGGCGCTCGCGCGCCGGCGGGCTGGCCGGGAAGTTGCGTAGGGCAGAGGGCATCCGGGAGCCAGCGCGTGCGCGGGCTCCGTCACCGCGAGCCGGGGAGCTCGCACAGGAGACTGTCATGGCCACCGCCAACGCCCTCTCGCTGACCGGTAGCGGCAACGCGCTGCGCATCTCGTCGATCGCCGGGCTCGCCGGCAAGCTCACGCTCGAGGCCTGGATCCGGCCGACCTCCACCGATCGCCGGGCCGTGCTCGCCGTCGGCGACTCCGGCTGCTACCTGACGCTCGCAGCCGGCGGCGGCGAGGTCGCCGCGATGCTGGCGGTGGACGTGAAGTCCGTCTACGGCCGCATGTTCGGCGTCCTCGGCGGCACCGCCACCAGCCACGCCCAGGTGCTGTGCAACGGCGGCAGCGGCGCGGTCCGGCCGAACGAGTGGGCGCACGTCGCCGCCACGTTCTCGCTCGCCAGCGGCGCGCTCTCGGTCGCGGTCTTCCACCAGGGCAAGCAGGTCGGCACCGCGACGATCCGCGAGCCCGGCGCCCAGCTCGTCTACTACCAGCTCGCGCAGACGCTGCTGCACAGCCACCTGCTCGAGGCCTGCACGCTCGGCGCCGGCGTGCCCACCGTGCACGGCTTCGCCGGCGCGATCGCCGAGGCGCGCGTCTGGTCTGACGCCCTGGCGGCCGCCGACCTCGCGGCGCGGCGCATCACCCGCGCGCGCGGCGACGAGCCGAACCTGGTCGGCTGCTACCGCCTCGAGCGGATCGCCGCCGGCTGTGTGCACGACCTCAGCCCGCGGCGCGGCTTCGGCGTCGCCGGCGCCGACGCGACGATCGCCGCCGCCGTCGGCCTGCCGCTGCCGCCGACGGTCAGCGCCGACCAGCTCTGCGTGCTCGGCCGCGGCAAGCTCGGCAAGGAGTGGATCACGACGATCACGCCGGCGCACGACGTCCGCATCACCGGCATCGTCGCCGGCGGCGGCTTCACCCAGCACGTGCCCGAGCAGGTCTCGCACACGCAGGTGCACGTCTTCGACGCGACGCTCGAGGTCAACACGCCCGACGGCCGGTCGCGCGCGGACTCGACCCTCGAGGTCCGCATCGACCAGGCGATGGACCAGCTCGTCGACGACGGCCACGCGAACAAGCAGGTACCGTGGCAGCCGGGCACGAGCTACCACGTGCCGCTGCCGGGCAGCGGGCGCGTGCGCCTCCGCTTCCTCGCCGGCGACCTCGCATGCCCGCTCATCCGCGTGCGCACCGACGGCATGCCCGAGGGCCTGTGGAACGCGGTGCGGCCCGACGCCGCCGTCCACGATCAGCTCCGGTCGATGAGCGCCACGGACCTGATCAAGCCCGCCGATGGCCGGCCGTCGCCGCTGCCCGGGGGCACCAGCACCGACGATGCCGCGGCGCTCGCCGAGACGCTGTCGGCGCTCGGCCGCGCGCTGCCGCCGGCGCCGGCGTCGCGCACCGCGGTGCAGCTCCACCGGGCGACCGGCCCCGGCCCGCAGCTCCGCCTGTCGTGGGGCGATGTCGAGGGCGGCCTCGAGGACGGCTACGACGGCGCCAAGGGTGTCGTCGACGAGGGGATCGACGCCGGCAAGGATGCCTACGACGACGGCAAGGACGCGGTCGTCGCCGGCACCGGCCAGGTCGTGAAGACGATCACCGACAGCAGCGGCAAGGCGGTGCAGGTGCTGGTCGCCACCGGCCAGGACGGGGTGAAGGGCGCGAGCCGCGCGACGCGATCGGCCGGCCAGCTCGTCGCCCGCAGCGGCGCCGCGCTCGACGATCTGAAGCGCAAGACCGCCGCCGCGCCCGCGCAGCTCGGCGGCAGCGCGATCCAGGCGTTCATCGACACGGCCGATCAGCTCGCCGTCGTGTCGTCGGCGGGCGCCGACCAGATCGCCCGCTCGCTGCAGGTGATCGGCACCACGATCGTCAACGGCGCCACCGTCGCCTGGCGGGTCGTCGTCGCCGGCGTCGGCGACGCGATCGCCGCGGTCGGCGCCGTCATCCGCCGCATCGGCGCCGAGATCGAGAAGTTCATCGACTACCTCGCGTACCTGTTCCGCTGGCAGGACTTCCTCGCCGCGTCGGACCGGTTCATGGCCAGCTTCGAGACGTCGCTCGGCAAGCTGACGCCGTACGTCGCGAAGCTGTTCGACTCGCAGGCGGAGCTGGTGAAGCGGCTGACGGCGTCGTTCGACACCGGCGTCGCGAGCAAGTCGATCGCGCAGCTCTGCGGCGTGAACGTCACCAGCAACTCGCCCGGCATCGACGAGCTCGAGTACGTGCTCGACCACCTGAACCGGGTCGTCACCTCCGCCGAGCTCACCGTCGAGAAGGCGGCGGCGCGGGTGTCGCCGGCGCTCGCCGACGCGAGCAAGGCCGCGATGGACGGCCAGGCCGACAGCACGATGCGCGGCCTGGGCGTCGACAAGCTCGAGGACGGGCTCGCGCTGTTCACCAGCCCGGTCTCGCAGCTCCTCGGCGGGGCCGCCGGGGCACAGGCGTCGTCGACGAGCATCATCGACTACGCGTTCCAGTCGCTGCGCGACCACGCCGAGGACGCGGTGTCGACGGTGAACGACGCGCTCCACCAGCGCCTCTACGTCCCGTACCTGACGCCGATGATCGAGGACGTCATCCTCGGCAAGCGCCAGCTCACCATCCTGCGCATCGTGTCGCTCATCGCCGGCATCGGCAGCGTGCTCGCGGCGAAGATCACCGACACCGTCGAGCACGGCAGCATCGACACCCGCGCCGCGTTCGCCGTGCAGCCGCGCAACGACGCCGCCGCGCCGTCGTCGCCGCCGAAGGACTCGGCGTGGGCGATCATGGGCTGCGGCGTCGGCGCGACCGCGCTGATGATCGCGCAGACCGCGATCGAGATCAGCCAGATCGGCAAGACGCCGAGCGGGCCGCTCGAGGTCGTGATGTCGATGCTGAGCGCCGGCATCGGCGGCCTGACGCTCCTGCGCGCGCAGAAGCAGGCGGAGGTGCTGTCGTACACGGCGGCGGCGATGCGGCCGTACGCGGAGGCGCTCGACGTCTTCGAGGCGGTGAGCGGTGGCTGGATGGTGATGAGCGCGTGGCTGCGGACCTGCAACACGATGACGAAGGAGACGCTCGACAAGGTCGACATCGTCGTCTTGTTCCTCGTCGCGCTCGCCGATCTCGGCGTCACGATCGCGGCGCTGGCCAGCGGGTCCGTGCAGGGCGACGCCAACGTCGGCGAGTTCTCCGCGCGCGTGATCGCGACGTTCAGCGGCGCGGTGATGCGGCTGTGGTCGGCGGTCGACAACACCAAGGCGAGCCTCAAGAAGGCCACCTACTGGCTGGCCGGCGCGAACTTCGTCATCGAGCTCGGCGAGGCCGGCTACGGCTTCAAGCAGGACGCGCCGGTCTGATTCCGAGCGCCGGCAGACGACGCCGCGCAGGAGGCGGTGCAGCGCGAGCGCGGGGCGCGCCGCCGCGCCGATGTTGCACCGCCGGCCTTGAAGCGTGGCGTCACGAGCGCCTACCGTCGGCCTCTACCGAAGGGGAAGGTCATGCTCACGCACAGCTACAGCTACCAGGCCACGCTCGCGGACTCGCTCAAGATCGGCTGGCAGGTCGAGGACCTGATCGGTCCCGACAAGCGGCTCGACTTCTCGCGGCCGTTCCTCCCCGAGTCGCTGGCCGGCGTCGCCGGGCTGACGATGCTGAGCGATCGCGAGCGGCTCCTGCTCAACCAGATCCGCGGCAACAGCTACCTCTACCTGTTCGGCTTCGTCGAGGAGTTCATCCTCCCGTTCGTGATCGACGAGGCGCGCGCGGCGACGCCGGGCGGCGATCCGCACGAGGTCCGCGCCCTCATCGGCTTCGCCGACGAGGAGGCCAAGCACATCCACCTGTTCCAGCGGTTCGCCGCCGAGTTCGCGGCCGGCTTCGGCTCGCCGTGCGGCGTGGTCGGCCCCGCCGCCGACGTCGCCAAGGTCGTGCTCTCGCACAGCCGCCTCGGCGTCGCGATCCTGACGTTGCACCTCGAGTGGATGACGCAGTCGCACTACCTCGACAGCGTCAAGGACGACCAGGACCTCGATCCGCAGTTCAAGAACCTGCTCCGCCACCACTGGATGGAGGAGGCGCAGCACGCGAAGCTCGACACGCTCGTCGTCGACAAGCTGGCCAGCGCCGGTGGCCCCGACGCGATCGCGAAGGCCCTGGCCGACTTCGGTGCGATCGGCGGCGCGGTCGACGGCCTCCTGCAGCAGCAGACGCAGCTCGACCTCGCCTCGCTCGAGGCGGCGGCCGGCCGCACGCTGTCGGCCGACGAGCGCGAGCAGATCGCGAAGGTCCAGCTCCGCGCGTACCGCCACACGTTCCTGGTGTCCGGGCTCGTGCACAAGAACTTCCTCAACACCGTCGAGCAGCTCAGCCCGGGCGCGGCCCAGGCGATGCTCGACATGGCCCAGGCGCTGTCGGCGTGAGCGCGGCGCTGCGGCTGGGGGCGGTGGCGTACGATCCGAAGGTCGTCACGATCTGGGACGGCTTCGAGCGTCACTTCGCGGCCCACGGGCTGGCGGTCGACACGGTGCTGTACGGCCGGTACGAGAGCCTCGTCGAGGCGCACCTCGCCGGCCACGTCGACGTCGCGTGGAACTCGCCGCTCGCGTGGCTCGAGACGGCGCGGGTCGCGCCCGCGGCCACGGCGCTCGTGATGCGCGACACCGACTGCGATCTGACGTCGGTCGTCGTCGCGCGCGCCGGCGGCAAGGTCGGCTCGCTCGCGGACCTGCGCGGCGGCAAGGTCGGCGTCGGCGCCGCCGACTCGCCGCAGGCCACGCTCATCCCGCTCCTCCACCTCGCCGAGGCGGGGCTCGAGCCGGGCCGCGACGTCGAGGTGGTCCGCTTCGACGTGCTGGTCGGCAAGCACGGCGATCACATCGGCGGCGAGCGCGACGCGGCGCGCGCGCTGATGCGCGGCGAGGTCGACGCCGCCTGCATGATCGACGGCAACCACGCGCTGTTCGCCCGCGAGGGCGTGTGGCCGGCCGGCGCCGTGCAGGTCATCGCGCAGACCGGCGCCTACGATCACTGCAACATGACGGTGCTGCCGCACGCGCCGGCCGCGGAGGTCGCGCGCTTCGGCGAGCTCTTGCTGGCGATGTCGTTCGACGACCCGGCGGTGCGGCCGCTGCTCGAGCTCGAGGGGCTGAAGCAGTGGCGGCCCGGGCGCACCAGCGGCTACGCGCTGCTCGAGCGGGCGGTGGACCGGTTCGGGACGCTGGCTGCGTGGATGGCGAGGATGACGAACGCCGCGAAGGCGGCGCCGCGGTGAGCGACGCGCCGGTCCCGCCGGCGCGGATCGACCTCGACGCCCTCGGCTTCGACGAGGGCGCGCACCTGATCGTCCGCCACGCGCTGGCGTCGCTGCCGGCCGGCGCGACGGCGCTCGTGCGCGGCAGCCACCCGGCGCTCGCGATCGACCTGCGCGCGTTCTGCCGCGCCGAGGGCCACGACGTCGCGTCGGCGGCCGGCGGCCTGCTGGTGACCCGGCGCGCTTTCGCCGACGCGCGCTGGACCGGCGCCGCGCGGGCCGGCGCGCCGCCGCTGGCCGGTGTCGTCGACGAGCCGTCGCCGTCGTGGGGGCTGGCGGCCCGCGGCGCGCTCGTCGAGGCGGGCGACCTCGGCTTCCACTTCCCGCTCGCGCGCAAGGCCGACGTCTGGGCCGACGAGGCGGCGCGCCTCTACGAGCAGGCGGTCGCCGCGCAGTGGTCGCCCGCCGACGCGATCGACTGGCAGGCCGCGCGCGCGCACCCGCCCGAGCTCGAGGACGCGGTCGTGCAGGTGATGACGTACCTGATCGAGAACGAGACCGCGGCCCTGCTGGTGCCCGCGCGCTTCCTCGCCCAGCTCCACCCGCACTTCCGCGAGGTCATGCAGCTCCTCGCGGTGCAGGCCGCCGACGAGGCGCGCCACGTCGAGGTCTTCACCCGCCGCGCGGCGCTCGGCGGCGGGCCGGCGCGCTCGACGCAGGGCGGCCAGGCCTCGCTGAAGACGCTCGTCGACGAGCCCGACTTCGCGATCGCCTCGTTCCTGCTGTCGGTGCTCGGCGAGGGCACCTTCCTCGCGCTGCTCTGGTTCCTCCACGCGCACGGCCCCGACGCGGTCACGCGCGACGTCGCCCGGCTGGCGGCGCAGGACGAGGCGCGCCACGTCGCGTTCGGCCTCGCCCACCTGGCGCGCCACGCCGCGATCGATCCCGGCCTGCGCGGGCGCCTCGCCGCCGCGGTCGAGCGCCGCCACGCCGCGCTCAGCACGACCCCCGGCCTCGATCCCGCGGTGCACGACAGCCTGATCCTGCTCGCCGCCGGCTCGTACCAGCCGGCCGCCGTCGCGCGCGGCTGGCGGGCCGTGCAGGAGCTGGTCGCCGCGATGGCCGACGGCCGCCGCGCCCGCCTGGTCCGCCTCGGCTTCTCCGCCGGCGAGGCCGATGCGCTGTCGGCCCTGCACACGCGCAACTTCATGTAGCGCCGGCCGCGTCGTCCACCTGGACGATCGGCCGACGTGCAACTGGACGATCGGCTCGTGCAACTGGTCAGGGCAGGGCGCCGCAACGCCGTCAGGGGCGCCCGTGGCGGTCGGTATGCGACTTGCTGCCACGCCGGTCATGTCGAAGAGGCTCCTGCTCGCGTCCCTGCTCGCCGCCGCCGCCTGCACCCACAACCGTCCGACGGAGGCGATCACCTCGCCGCCCGCCGACGCGCCCGACCTCGTGCTGTCCGATCCGCCGGACGCGTCGCCACTGACCATCACGCGCGTCGATCACGCGACGACGCTCGTCGACTTCGACGGCGAGGTCGTGCTGACCGACCCCTGGTTCACCGAGAACTGGATGTACCACCCGGGCGAGAAGCTCGGCACGACGATCGCGAAGCTGCCGAAGCTGACCGCGGTGGTCGTGAGCCACAAGCACTACGATCACTTCGACATCGACGCCTTCAAGGAGTACCCCGACAAGGACGTGCCGTTCTTCGTCGTCGCCGGCATCGGCGACAAGGTGAAGGCGGCCGGCTTCCACAACGTGCGCGAGCTGGCGCCGTGGGAGAGCGGCACCGCCGGCTCGCTGACGATCACGGCCGCGCCCGGCGCTCACAGCGCGCCGGAGATCACGTTCGTGCTGCAGGGCAAGGGGCGCACCGTCTACTTCGGCGGCGACACCAAGCGCATCACGCCGCTCGTCGAGGAGCTGCCGAGGCGCTTCCCGACGATCGACGTCGCGCTGCTGCCGGTCAACGGCCTCAAGGAGTTCGGCACGCAGCAGGTGATGAGCGCCGACGACGCCGCGCAGCTCACCGCCGACCTCCACGCGCGGGTCGCGGTGCCGATCCACTACGCCTACACCGGCGGCAAGCTGAAGGACCTGTTCGTCCTCGACTACGACGGCACGCCGGAGGAGTTCCAGGCGCAGACGGCGAAGCTGTCGCCGCAGACGACGGTGCGCATCCTGTCGCCGGGCCAGCGCCAGCGGATCGTCGCGAGCGAGTGACGCCATGCGAGCCGCGCATCGTCCCTGGATCTTCGGCGGCGTGCTGCTGCTGGCCGGCGTCGGCTGGTTCGTCGACCCGCGCGGCGAGGTGCGCGCGGCCCGCGCGGTCGACGGCGCCGCCTCCGCGGCCACGACCTCCTCCGCCTCCTCGCCGGCGGCAACGAGCGCCGGCCCGCCGGTGCTCGACGGCGAGGTGACGCGCGTCGAGGACGCCGCCGTCTGGCTCGCCGCCGAGGCCCCGACCGGCGCCGGCGGCCGCTTCCCGATCGCGCCGGTCCTCGCCGCGCAGCTCCACCCCGGCGATCGCATCCACGCCGAGCTCGCCGCCGGCGAGCGCATCGAGCGGCTCCGCTTCCTCACCCGCGCGCCGGCCGCCCCCGCGCCGCGCTCGGGCCCGCCGGGCTCGCTCGCGATCGGCGAGCAGCTCCCCTCGCTCGTCGTCCCCACCATCACCGGCCCGATCACGCTCGGCGCCGATCAGGGCACGCCGACCGTGCTCGCGTTCCTGTTCACCTCGTGCGGCATCCCGACCGCGTGCCCGCTCGTCTCGCAGAAGCTCGAGCAGCTCCAGGGCGCGGTCCGCGGCCACGGCCGCATCGTCGCCATCACGCTCGATCCCGACGTCGACACGCTGCCGGTCCTGCGCGCCTACGCCGGCGTCCACCACGTCGACGGCGCCGCCTGGAAGCTCGGCCGCCTCGAGCTCGATCAGCTCGAGCCGCTGCTGGCCAAGGCCGGCGTCGGCCGCGTCCGCCAGCACGGCCAGATCTTCCACGGCCTCGACGTCCTCCTGCTCGACGGGCAGGGGCGCCTCGCCTGGCGCAGCCAGGGCAGCCAGTGGCTGCCGGCCACGCTCGCCGAGCGCCTGCGCGCCTTGCCCTGACCCTCGATCACGCCCGCGTCCCTCGCGAAAGAGGCACCCATGCGACGTCTCGCGATCCTGTCCTCGAGCACCCTCGCCCTCGTCACCGGCGTGCTGGCCACCGCGCCCGCGTGCGGCCCCGCGCCGCCGCCGCGCACCGCCGAGTCGGGCGCCACCGTCGTCATCACCGGCCGCGTGATGCTGCCGCCGCTCCACCCGCTGATCCTCTTTCCCAACCGCGTCCACGGCCGCGAGCACGTCCACTCGGGGATGAACCAGCCGCTCGACGACCAGATCTGCGGCTGGCTCGACAAGCAGCAGCCCCGCACCACCTACGGCCTCAAGAAGCCGGAGGAGCTCGCGCTCGGCTCGCTGCTCCGCGTCCGCGCGGTGCCGTGGGCGACGGCGGAGAACGCCGCGCTCTACGAGGGCACGCTCGCCGACGACGGCACCTTCCGCGTCGAGGTGCCGCGCAACAGCAGCGGCTACTTCGTCACCGTCACCGGCGGCGACGTCCACCTGCGCGCGCGCATCCTGCCGCCGCAGCTCCGCAGCGCGCACATCGATCACGTGCTGGTCGGCCTCGAGTCGACCGTCCTCACCGATCTCGCCGAGGCGCTCGGCCCCGAGGGCCACGCGCGCCCCGACGAGGTGCTGCGCGACAAGGTCGGCAAGAAGCTCGACGAGCTGGTCGCCAAGCTGCGCGACAACCTCACCTACGGCCTCTGGTACGCCAACTGGGCCGTCACCCAGCACACGAAGCCGTACTACGTCTTCAACGCCTGCACGTCGAAGTCCCCGGACCGCTCCTGCTACCGGCGCGGCGCCGACGTGCCGTACGCGCTCATGTCGGCGTCGCAGCTCCCCGCCGACAGCGCGGGCTGGCAGCTCGCCGGCACCGACCGCCCGCTCGGCGACGAGGACGACGTCGGCGGCGTCCGCCTGGCCGCCTACCGTCCGGCCGGCGCGCCCGACGGCGCGTCCGCCACCGGCGCGGCCGTCGAGGAGGACGCCGGCGGCTTCGTGCGCGTCACGCCGGTTGGCACCACAGGCGGCGTCGATCTCGTCTTCGCCGACGGCGTGCACGCGGTCGGCATGACGATCCAGAACGGCACCACCCACGCGGACACCAGCGGCGCCTTCAAGCGGCGCGGCTTCCGCTTCACGCCGATGGACCGCTTCGGCGATCCGATCCAGCAGTACCGCTGGTACACGAACCAGGGCGCCGGCGGCCCCGGCTTCTACGGCGTCGCGTCGTCGACGCCGATCGCCCGCGTGCGCGTCGAGGTGCGGTCGCCGGAGCCGTTCACCGTCGGCGACGTCCGCTGGTCGGCGACCTACCCGCAGCAGGTCGCCGACGGGCTCGGCTGGGTCGCCACCGGCAACTGGCAGCTCGTGCAGGACGCGCCCGAGAACCTCGACTTCCACCACCCGTACTACACCGGCTACCAGGAGCACTACGGCGACCAGTTCTACAACCTGAGCGAGCTCGCCGGCGAGTCGTCGGCGGGCCGCTACTGGCACGTCGGCTACGGGCCGACCGCGACGCCCGACGGCAGCACGCTGACCAGCCCGGCGTTCAGCCTCAACAACCTGGATCTCGACGCCGACGATCAGCAGAGCTTCTCGTGGTGGATCATCGGCACCACCGCGCAGACGCAGAAGGTCGACTCCAACGCGCTCGGCACCGATCACAAGCCGGTGCCGTTCTGGACGACCGGCAACCCGCTCTGCCGCATCGGCGGCATCGACTTCCTCTTCCGCGACATGCCGTTCGAGAAGCCGCAGCTCATGCCCGGCTGCACCGACACGTCGATCGACCAGCACTACGTCGCCGGCATGGACACCCACTGGGGCCACTTCCACTTCCGCGCCGACCTCGACGTGCCCGACGCGGCGCAGTGGTCGAACATCACGTCGGGGCCGGACCGCACCGAGCGCTACGTCGAGTACTCGACCGACAACGGCGCGACCTGGCGGCCGATGTGGTGGTGGCCCGACGCCAGCCACCACGGCCGCAACGGGATCTGGTGGAAGAACCACGGCCACGGCCTCTACGACTCCGACATGGCCGGCATCGACTGGAACGGCAACGGCATGCGCGGCACCGACTTCGACAAGGACGGCGTCGACGACTACGTGGCGCCCGGCGACTCGAACGGCAACGGCATCGTCGACGCCGACCCGCACGGCGACGACGCCCGCGAGTGGGACACCGAGTGGTACATGGAGTACGTACCGCCGAGCCAGTGGCGCGACCTCGACGGCGACCACTACCTCGAGTCGGACATCGAGGGCGTGACGATCCGCTACCGGCTCCGCTTCGTCGGGCCGGCGAAGCCGACGAAGTGCTACACGGCGAAGTGCGAGGGCTGGAAGATCGACGACTTCGCGATCAGCAACGACAACCCGCGCGTCGGCTACTACACGAGCTTCGACGGCGCCTACGACGCCAACCTCCGCTGACCGCGGAAGCGCCGCGCGCGCTGCTACGTGCGCGGGCGCAGCGTGAGCTGGACGAGGCCGCCGGTGACCCGCTCGCCGGCGAGCTCGAGGTGGCGGCGGTGGGCGACGCCGGCGAACAGCGGCGCGCCGCCGCCGAGGATGACCGGCACGATCGTCAGCGTCAGCTCGTCGATCAGGTCGGCGTCGAGCGCCTGGCGGATGAGGTCGCCGCCGTCGAGGTAGACGTCACCGGCGCCGGCCGCCGCGCGCGCGTCCGCGACCATCGCGCCGATCGGTCCGTGGACCGCGCGCACCGAGGTCACCGCCGGCAGGAGCGGCCGCGTGGTCGCGACGAGCACCGCCCGCTCGCCGTACGGCCACGCCTCGAAGCTGGTCGCGACGTCGTACGTGCGCCGGCCGACGAGCAGCGCGCCGACCTCGGCCATGAACGCGCCGTAGCCGTGATCGTCGGCGCCCGGCGGCGGCAGCCACGACAGATCGTCGTCCTCGCCCGCGATGAAGCCGTCGAGCGAGCAGGCGATGAAGACGCGGATGCGGCCGGCCACGCCGCATCGTACGGCGGCGGGCGGCCCGCGCGCACGCGCCGCGCCCGGCCGCGCGGCTCAGGGCTGCTTGCCGTAGGAGATCTCGTCCACGCCGCCGCCGCCGACCAGCACGTCGCGCCCGTCGGCGCCGAGCAGCTCGTCGTCGCCGCCGAGGCCGTAGACGTGATCGCCGCCGGCCCGTCCCCACAGCACGTCGTCGCGATCGTCGCCCCACAGGTAGTCGGCGCCGTCGCTCGCCTCGAGGATCTCGAGGTCCGCGTCGGCGCCGGTGCGGAACGTCGTCCAGTCCTGCTTCGAGCGGCACAGGTCCGGGTTGGCGGCCGCGCCCCACCAGTTGCTGTGGTACGTGGTCGGCCCGCCGAGCTGCGCGTAGATCGCGTGGCGGCCGCTGCGCGCGAAGCCGGCGATGTCGCGGCCGGGCCCGCCGAGGTAGCGGTGGCCGCCGCACACGTAGTCGACGACGAGCTGGTCGTTGCCGGCGCCGCCGTCGAGGATGTCGGCGCCGTCGTGGTAGTCGCCGGCCTTGGGCCGGTCGCCGCCGTCCCACGACGCGTCGTGGTGGCTCTCGCTGATGAGCGCGTCGTCGCCGCCGCGGCCCTCGAGGTAGTCGGTGCCGGACGCGCCGGTGAAGAAGACGTCCTGCTCGTCGCCGCCGATCAGGTGATCGGACCCCTCGCCGCCGCTGACGTGCGCCTCGAAGTCGCGCGGCCAGTCGCCGGTGAGCCGGAAGGTGTCGGCGCCGTCGTCGCCCCAGCCGACGACGTAGTGGAAGTTGCCGCCGACCGCGCAGCGCACGGTGCCGCCGGCGGCGCTGCAGCCGGGGCCCGCCGCGAGCGGGTGGTTCGCGGTGACGACCACGACGTTGTCGCCGTGGTGGATCTCGACGTCGTCGTCGCCGGCGGTGCCGAGGACGATCACGCCGACGTCGACCGGATCGCCGCCCGGGCCGAGCTGGACGTCGGTGAAGACCTGGCCGAGCGCGTGCGCCGGCGTGATCGTGCCGCGGACGTCGTCGGTGAACATGCTGCCGGCGAGCCGCTCGATCCCCTCGAGCGGCTCGTTGCCGCCGTCGCCGTCGACGCTGTCGCCGCGCACGTGGATGCCGGTCGTCGTGTTCTCCGGCTGGCCGGGCGGCATCGCGGTGGTGAAGCTGGCGAGGTCGATGCCGTCGCCGCCGCGGAACTCGTCGTTGCCGGTGTCGCCGCGCAGCGTGTCGTTGCCGGGGCCGCCGTCGAGCAGATCGGTGCCGTGGCCGCCGATCAGGATGTCGTTGCCCTCCTCGCCGTGCAGCTCGTCGTCGAGCAGATCGCCGAACACCAGGTCGGCGCCGGGGCCGGCCCAGATCGTGTCGCTGCCGCCGCGGCCGTGGATGATGTCGTCGCCGGCGCCCGCGTAGATCCGGTCGCGGCCGTCGCCGCCGTCGATGACGTCGTCGCCGCCGAACGCGCAGATGAGATCGTCGCCGTCGCCGCCGAAGATGACGTCCTTGCCGGCGGTGCCGAGGATGACGTCGGCGCCGGGCCCGCCGACGTAGCGGCCGTCGACCCGCGGCACGTTCGCCCGCGCGCGGATGCCCGGGGCCTGGCAGGGGTCCTGGCCGGCGGCCAGCGCGTCGTCGATCGCCTCGTCGAGCGGCGTCTCGTCGCCTACGACGCAGGCCGTCATCATCGCGAGCCCGATCGCGGAGAGCACGAGCCTCATGGCAGCCGACGGTGCAGCCGCCGTGCCGCCGTGCTGCGCCGCCAGATCGGCGGAGGCGCGCGTCCGGGGTGAGGGCGCTCGCCCCGGCTGGTGCAACCTCTCCCATGCAATCCCCGCCCCGCGCGGCGGCGGTAGACTTCGCCATGGCCGAACGCGACTGGAACGACAGCTACGCCGCCGGGGCCCTGCCCTGGGACACCGGCGTCCCCGACGAGCAGCTCGTCGCCTTCGTCCGCGCCGGGCGGGTCGCCCCCGGCCCGACGCTCGAGGTCGGCGCCGGCACCGGCACCAACGCCCTCTGGCTCGCGCAGCAGGGCTTCGACGTGCTGGGCATCGACCTGGCGCCGCTCGCCGTCGAGCGCGCCCGCGCGAAGGCGAAGGCGGCCCAGGCCGCCGCGTCCGCGGTCCGCTGCCGCTTCGAGGCGCACGACTTCCTCGCCGACCCGCCGGCCGGCTCGTTCGCGTTCGTCTTCGACCGCGGCTGCTTCCACGTCTTCGACGAGCCGGAGGAGCGCGCCCGCTTCGCCGCGCGGGTCGCCGAGCGGCTCGCGCCCGGCGGCGTGTGGCTGAGCCTGATCGGCAGCACCGAGGGCCCGCCGCGCGACTACGGCCCGCCGCGCCGCAGCGCGCGCGACGTGATCGACGCGGTCGAGCCCGCGCTCGCGATCGACGAGCTCGCCGCCGTCTCGTTCGGCGCCATGGGCCCGGCCGCGATCACCGCCACCGCCTGGCGCTGCGTCGCGCGCCGCCGCGACGTGCCCGCGCAGCCGTCGTCGCGCCACCCCTGAGCGCCCGACGCGCCTTCGACATCACAGCCGCGTAACAGTCGGCGCGGATCGAAGGATGTAACCGGACCGCGCGGGTCTCGTCGCCAGCGCACCCCGAGAATGACCCCGGGCAGCGCAAGCCCGAGGAGTCCGCGATGCGCCTGACGGTTCGTAGGTTGCTTCGATGCGCGTTCGCCGCCGCGTGCGGCGCGATGGTCCTGACGGCGAGCCGTTCGGCGGAGGCGCAGAACCTCCGCGTCATCCCGGTGCCGTGGGTCGCCACCGACGTGACGATCCCGCACCAGGCCTACAACGGCCACGCGACGACCTTCAAGGCGATCGCCCGCGGCGGCAACGGCAGCTACACGGTCGACTGGGACTTCAACGGCGACGGCGTCTACGACTCGTCGACGATGACGAACAACCGCTACAACCTGTCGGCGCGCTTCACGCTGCCGAACCAGGCGGCGACCACGACGTTCAACGCCAGGGTGCGGGTGACGTCGAACGGCCAGACGGTGACCGCGACCTACCCGGTGCGCGTGTTCGCCGACGTGCCGGCCGATCCTGGGAACGCCAACGATCGCCAGCTCCAGGTCATGCGCGGCATCGCCGTCGACGACGCGCTCTGGTACCTGCACAACCAGATGTCGCGCACCGGCAGCGAGGACGACCCGGTCGCCGGCGCGCAGATCAGCGGCAACCCGCAGGCGCAGACGACCGCGGGCGCCGCCGGCTTCCTCTGGTCGCTCGGCCTCACCGGCCACTACGCCGCGTGGCCGGCCGCCTACATCGGCCAGTTGCCCGACGCCGCCGACAACACGCAGCGCTTCCGCGACGATCCGTACGCCGAGGACGCCACCCGGCTCATCAACTACCTCCTGACCCAGGCCACGATCGTCGGCGTCAGCGCCACCGACGAGGCCAACCTCCATGGCTTCTACCCGGAGGTGACCGAGGCGCCGATCCAGGGCACCGACGACGGCGTCGGCATCTTCATCGGCGCCGGTCCCGGCGACTACCAGAACTACTACATGGGCCAGGTCCTGTCGGCGTTCGCCGTCGCGCACCTGACCGGCATGACCGCGCAGGTCGGCGACACCACCCGCATCGTCGGCCGCCGCTTCGAGTTCGTCATCCAGCAGATGGTCGATGCGCTGGCGTGGTCGCAGAACGAGGGCGGCGTGGTCGGCTCGTTCGGCTCGACGCAGAACAACAACAGCGACGACCTGTCGTACTCGCTGTGGGCGATCACCGGCCTCTGGCACGCCGACCAGTTCGGCCACGCCGACGGCATCATCGTCCCCAACATCGTCAAGGCGCGCCTCGTCCAGTACGTGCAGTCGAACATGAACGGCTGCCCGCAGGGCGGCACCGGCGGCACCTTCGCGACGTCGACGAACGGCACCTGCGACCTGACGCCGTCGGCAGCCCACACGTTCGTCCTCGGCTGGGTGAACGCCAACCAGTTCACGAACACCGACTCGCGCCTCGCGTTCCCCAGCTACAGCGGCAGCATCACGCGCGGCAACCTGAAGACCTGGTACGACAGCTCGCAGCAGTTCATCAACGCGGCCTTCACGCAGAACCTGGGCGACTCCCAGGGCTTCACCGAGGGCTTCGTCCTCGCCGGCGACTTCGGCCGCGTCGACGGCAAGGGCTGCCACTACTGCATGCTGCACTGGCAGGACGCCGCCCGCTCCGTCGATCCGGAGATCGTCAACTTCGGCAACAACAACTGGTTCCGTCTGTTCTCGCGCTACCTCATCGACAACCAGGCGAGCGACGGCAACTGGAACTGGAGCGCCGCGGTCGGCACCAACACCGACGCGAACGGCGGCCCGGTGATGCGCTCGGCGTGGGCGGTCCTCGTGCTGTCACCCGACGCCATCCCGCCGCTGTCGGTCGGCACCGTCAGCACCAACATGGCGCCCGAGGGCACGTCGATCGACTTCAACGGCAACGCATCGGATCCGGGCACCGGCAACCCGACCTACACGTGGGCGTTCGGCAACGGCGCCACCGCCGACGGCAAGAACGTCACGTACGCGTATCCGGACAACGGCAACTTCAACGCGACGCTCACCTCGACGTCGGTCGGCGGCACGTCGGTCGACACGATCGCGGTGACGATCACCAACGTCGCGCCGACGACGAACGCCGGCCCCGACAAGACGGTGGACGAGGGCACGCCGCTGCCGATGGCGATGACCTTCACCGACCCCGGCACCGCCGACACCTGGACGTTCGCGTGGAACTTCGGCGACACGACGACGTCGAACGCGCAGAACGTCAACCACACCTGGGCCGACAACGGCGTCTACAACGTGACCGCGCGGGTCACCGACGACGACGGCGGCACCTCGCAGGACGTCGCGGTGGTCACCGTCAACAACGTGGCGCCGACCATCACGTCGACGCCCGGCACCGCCGCGCAGGAGGCCCAGCAGTACGCGTACACGCTGACCTGGACCGACCCGGGCACCGCCGACACCTTCACCTGCACGGCGCCGATCAAGCCGGCCGGCTCGCAGCTCGTCGGCTGCCAGCTCGTGTGGACGCCCGACTTCTCGCAGGCGATCGGCGCGGCGGCGCCGATCCGCCTGTGCGTCGCCGACGACGACGGCGGCCAGGCCTGCCAGGACTACACGGTCAC
The DNA here is from genome assembly GCA_035546475.1 of Kofleriaceae bacterium. Lineage (GTDB taxonomy): Bacteria > Myxococcota_A > Polyangia > Haliangiales > Haliangiaceae > UBA2376. The sequence continues at coordinate 11,744 of DASZXE010001099.1, read as the reverse complement.
CGTCACCTTCCTCGACTCCGACGGCGACGGCCTGCCCGACTCGTGGGAGATCTCGAACTTCGGCGACACGACCTCGCAGGACCAGTTCGGCGATCCCGACGCCGACGGCATGAACAACCTGCAGGAGTTCACCAACGTCACCGATCCGCTCACCTACGACGGCCCCGACGCGCCGGTGCCGGCGACGCCGGTGTGCGGCGGCGAGATCGCGTCGCTGCAGACGATCCTGACCGCGACCAACGCGGTCGATCCGCAGGGCACGCCGCTCGCCTACCAGTTCCAGCTCTTCAGCGACCCCGGCCTGACGATCCTCGTCGCCGAGACGGCGAACCCGGCCGGGCTGATCGCCGAGGGCGCCGGCACCACGTCGTGGGCGGTGCCGGTCAACCTGCTCGAGAACACGCGCTACTACTGGCGCGTCCGCGCCAAGGACCAGTTCACCTTCGGGCCGTGGTCGACGCCGGCGTGCGCCTTCTTCGTCAACACGGTGAACGAGGCGCCCGGCATCCCGCGCATCAACAGCCCGGCGTTCGGCGGTCAGGTCAACTCGTTCATGCCGCGGCTCGTCGTCGACAACGCGACCGATCCCGACCAGGACGCGCTGCACTACCAGTTCCAGGTCTTCGACGATCCGGCGCTGTCGCACCTGTCGGCGCAGACCCCGGCGGCCGGCGTGCCCGAGGGGGCGATGGGCACGACGAGCTGGACGGTCGTCGGCGGCAACCTGATGGAGGACCACTTCTACTACTGGCGCGTGCGGGCGTGCGACCCCGACAACCTGTGCGGCGGCTACAGCGCGAGCGGCCAGTTCTTCGTGACGACGACGAACGCGCCGCCGGAGCCACCGTCGATCGTTTCGCCGCGCAACGGCATCGTGGTCGGCGAGCTGCGGCCCGACCTGGTGATCCTCAACGCCGACGACGCCGACCTCGATCCGCTCGTCTACGACTGGGACCTGGCGACCGACGTCGCGTTCAGCACCATCGTCGACGGCGCGCAGAACGTCGCGCCGCAGGGCTCGCTCAACACGACGTTCACGCTCGCCGCCGACCTGCAGGAGGACCACCGCTACTGCTGGCGCGTGCGCGCCGACGACGGCCAGGCGCCGTCGAACTACAACATCGCCTGCTTCCTGGTGTCGGAGCACAACGACCCGCCGACGGTGCCGACCCTCAACAACCCGTCGGACAACATGGGGACGACCACGACGACGCCGGTCTTCTCGTGGGCGCCGTCGAGCGACCCCGAGGGCGAGCCGATCACGTACGACATCGAGGTGAAGGACAGCGGCGGCACGGTGATCGGCTCGGTGATGGGCGTCAGCGGCACCGTGACGTCGATCTCGACCGAGCTGCAGAACCGCGCGACCTACTCGTGGCGGGCGCGCGCCACCGACCGCTCCGGCGCGTCGAGCGAGTGGTCGCCGTCGAACACGTTCGACGTGAGCGCGCAGGTCGACGACCCCGAGGTCGTCGTCAACGGCGGCGGGTGCCTGTCGGTCGGCGCGCCCGGCTCCGGCTCGCTGATCCCGCTGGGCGTCGGGCTGCTGCTGCTCCGCCGGCGGCGCCGCCGGTAGGCCACCGGCGCTTCGACCCGGCGCGCGGCGGCGCTACGCTCCTGCTCATGGCAGCTTCCGATCGATCGACCGCCGAGCCCGAGCCCGACAGCACCGCCGTGCGCACCGCGCTGTGGCGCGCCATGCACGTGCAGGTCGACGCGCCGCCGCACGTCTTCGAGGACGAGGTCGGCCTCGCGCTCGCCGCGCCGCCCGACGGCTGGCGCGACCGCCAGGACATGCACCCGCAGTGGACGCGCGGCTTCCGGGCCGCGATGGTGTCGCGCGCCCGCTTCGTCGAGGACCTGGTCGTCGAGCAGATCGGCCGCGGCGTCGATCAGTACGCCATCCTCGGCGCCGGGCTCGACACGTTCGTGCAGCGCCGCCCGGAGCTCGCCGCGCGGGTGACGGTCTTCGAGGTCGATCGGCCCGGCCCGCAGGCGTGGAAGCGGCAGCGCCTGATCGACGCCGGCTTCGGCATCCCCGCCTCGCTGCGGCTGGTGCCGGTCGACTTCGAGGGCGGCGCGTCGTGGTGGCAGCGGCTCGTCGACGAGGGCTTCGACCGCGCGCGGCCCGCCGTCGTCGGCTCGACCGGCGTCACGATGTACCTGACGCGCGACGCGATCGCGGCGACGCTGCGGCAGCTCGCGGCGCTCGCCCCCGGCTCGACGGTGGCGATGACGTTCATGCTGCCGCTCGAGCTGCTCGAGCCCGAGGATCGCCGCTGGTTCGAGTGGGCGAAGAAGAGCGCCGAGGCCTCGGGCACGCCGTTCGCGACCGCGTTCGCGCCGGACGAGATGGTCGCGCTCGCGCGCGAGGCCGGGTTCGCCGGCGCGCGCCACGTGTCGGGCCTCGAGCTCGGCCAGCGCTACTTCGGCGGGCGCCCGGATGGGCTGCGCCCGTCGAGCGGCGAGGACTTCCTGGTCGCCACCACCTGATCGGACGGCGGCCGCGGCGGAAGGCTCACGCGGCCCGCGCGGGTACCGGCGGTGGTGAATCCCCGGCGCGCGTGGTGAACGGCTGACGCGCGGGCGTTCACGCCGATCGCGCCAACGCCACGAGATCGACCGCGGGCGCGGCTGGCCCGCGGCGTGCTCCGCGCGACCGCATGGACCTGCTCACGCTGATCGTGGTGTTCACGCTGTTGATCGTGGGTGTCGAGCTGCGCGCGCGATCGAAGGCGCGGCGGGCCCGCGGGCCGGATGCGGCGAGGCTCGCGGCCGCGCACCGGCGCGAGCGCGCGGGCGGCGCCGACGGTGACGGCGACAGCGACGGCGCCGGCGCCGGCCGGTCCGAGGTCGGCCTCGAGGAGTGGTTCGGGCGCCAGTGGGCGACCTGGCTCGGCGCGCTCGCGCTGCTCGGCGCCGGCGGCTACTACTTCCAGCTCGCCGCCGGCCACGGCTCCTTCAGCCCGACGGCGAAGCTCGCGATCGCGCTCGCCGCCGGCGCGGTCGCCACGCTGATCGGCGATCGCATGATCCGCCGCGACGCGCGCCTGCTCGGCCAGGCGCTGCTCGGCGTCGGGCTCGGCCTCGGCTTCGGCGCGACCTACGCCGGCTTCGCCACCTACGAGCTGTACGGCGCCCACGCCGGCGCGCTGGCGATGATCGCCATCACCGTCGCCGGCATGACGCTCGCGGTCCGCCGCGACGCGCCGGTCGTCGCGTTCCTCGCCGTGCTCGGCGGCTACCTGACGCCGGCGCTCGCCTCCGACGGCGGCGGCTCGCGCGACGTCCTCTTCGCGTACCTCCTGGTCCTCGACGTCGGCGTGCTCGGCGTCGCGCTCCTTCGCCGCTGGCGCGCGCTGGAGATCCTCGCCGGTGCCGGCACCGGCGTCCTGTTCGCCGCCTGGTACCACGTCACCGACGCTCCCGGCGTCGCCGGCACGCTCGCGTGGTGCATCGGCTTCGGCGCGCTGTTCGTCACCCTGCCGCTCGCCCACCACCTGCGCCGGCGGATCGCGCTGAGCGTGGCGCGCATCCTGATGGCGATCGTCGCCGGCGTCGTCACGTTCGCCTGCGGCTGCGTGATCCTCCACGGCGGATCGCACCAGGTCGCGCTGCTCGCGCTCGGGATCGCCGCCGCGTACCTGCTGGTCGCGGTGATCACGCGGCGCCGCCTGCCCGGCGATCAGCTCGCCCACGCCGCGTTCGCGGTCACCTCCGCCGCGTTCGCCACCCTCGCGCTGCCGTTCGAGCTGCGCGGCCACGGCCTCGCGCTCGCGTGGGCCGTCGAGGGACCGGTCCTGCTCGCCCTCGGCGCGCACTACCGCCTCACCGCCGTCCGCCACCTCGGCGCCGGCGCGCTCCTGCTCGCCGTCGGCCGCCTCTTCGTCGCCCACTGGCCGCTGCACACCGGGCCGGTCACGCCGTTCCTCAACCTCGAGCTCGCGGGACCGATGCTGGTCGTCGCGTCGGCGGCGCTGTACGCGTTCGCCGGCCGCCACCTCGCCGCCGCGTTCCTCGATCGGCGCGGCCGCTGGCTCGCCGACGCCGCCGGCGTGCTCGCGGCGCTCCTCGCCATCGGCCTCGTCGATCGCGAGCTCGCCTTCGCGGGCGCGGCGTCGTCGGCGCCGGGCGCCGGCTGGGAGGCCGAGCTGGTCTGGTGGCTGACCCTCACCGGCGCCGCGCTCGCGTCGACGCGCGCGTTCCCGCGCCTCGGCCGGTGGACCGCGGCCGGCGCCTGCACCGTCGCCGCCGGGCTCGCGCTCGCGGTCCTGACGCTGCCCGCCGCCGGCGTCCCGTTCGTCAACCTCGGCTTCCTCCTGCCCGCGGTCACCTGCGTGGCGGTCGGGCTCGTCGTCGCCTGCTTCTGGCCCGCGCGGGAGGTGACGACGAGCTGGCAGTTCCTCGCCGTCGTCGGCGCCGCGATCGCGCTGTGGTCGCTGGCCAGCCACGAGGCGTGGGCGCACGTCCGCGCCGGCGTCGACGATCCGGACCGCGCGCGCTGGCTCGGCCTCGCCGCGCTGTCGTGCACGTGGAGCGTGATGGCCGGCGTCGCGCTCGTCCTCGGCTTCGTCTACCGCAAGGCCGGCGTGCGCCAGGCCGCGCTGGCGATGTTCGGCGGCACGGTCGTGAAGGTGCTCGCCGTCGACCTGCCGAGCGTGCAGCAGGGCTACCGCGTGCTGTCGCTGGCGGTCCTCGGCGTGCTGCTCCTCGGCGCGAGCTGGCTCTACCACCGCGTCCGCCGCACCTGATCTACTACTCGTCCAAATCTTCGCACCGCGCGCGAGAATCCGGCCGCGCACGGCGCGGCCCGGCGGCGAGTGCCGCCGAAAGCAGGGTGGGGACCCCGCGGGCTGGGCCCGCGGGGCGGGGCGGCACGCCCCGTGGGATCGACAGCGCGGCCAAGGGGCCGCGTTTTGGTTGCGGCCCCGTCGGCCGCGCTGAGCGGCGGGCCCGGCTACTCGGCGCGCGCGTCGTACTGCATCGCGCCGAAGACGTTGCCGCCCGGCTCGCGGAAGAACATCAGCGTGCCGACGCCGGCGATGACCGAGCGCGGCAGCACGACCTTGCCGCCGTGGGCGAGCACCGCCTCCTCGGTCGCGTCGATCGACGCCACCGCGATCGTGCACTCGAAGCCGAGCGTCCGCTGGCCGGCGATCAGGTCGCGCCGGCCCTGCAGCGCGCCGAGCACGCCCGCCCCGTGGATCTGGTAGAAGCCCGGCGGCCCCCAGGCCGTGACCTTCCAGCCGAACACCTGCTCGTAGAAGGTCTTCGACCGCTCGAGGTCGTCGCTGTTGATGGCGAAGTGGGCGACGGTGTTCGGCTGCATGCGGCCATCCTGCCGCCCCCCGGCCCTGGCGCGCGCGCGATACGATGCCAATCGTTGTCGAAAAGACGCCAGCGGTGGCCGGACGGCCCGGTCGCGGTGCGGACCTTCCCGGTGACGTTCCTCCACGACCAGACCCAGGCCCGCGTCGAGCCGGCGTGGCACCTCCTCTGCTACGCGACCCGCGGCCACCTCGAGATCGTCACCGGCGAGGTCCGCCGGATCGTGCCGGTCGATCGCGCGGTCTGGATCCCCGCCGGCACCCGCTACACGGCGGTGATGCGCGCGCCGATCGCGATGCGATCGATCTACGTCGCGGTGCCGGCGGCGCCGCGCTCGGCGACGCGGGTCCGCACGCTGGCGGTGTCGCCGCTCCTGCGCGAGCTGATCCTCCACATCACGCGGCTCGGCGCGCTCGATCGCACGGTCCCGGCGCAGGCGCGGCTGGTCGGCGTGCTGCTCGATCAGCTCGCCGCCGCCGAGGACGTCACGCTCGAGCTGCCGTCGCCGCGCGATCCGCGGGCGCGCCGCTTCGCCGAGCTGGTGACCGCGCGGCCCGGCGACGCGCGGTCGATCGCGGCGCTCGCGCGCAGGAGCGGGGCGAGCCTGCGCACGCTCGAGCGCTGCTTCCTCGCCGAGACCGGCGTCGCGGTCGGCGAGTGGCGCCGCCGCGTCCGGCTGTTCCACGCGCTGCGCCTGCTCGAGGGCGGCAAGCCGGTGACGGAGGTCGCGCTCGACGTCGGCTACGACAGCGCGAGCGCCTTCTCGCAGGCGTTCGCGCGCCAGTTCGGCTGCCCGCCGAGCCGCCGGCACGCCGCGGCGCGCGGCGCGAGGCGCTGACCGGCCGTGCACCGCTTGACGGCGTCGGCCGAACGCGACCACTGTGGACGCTGCAGGTGACGACCTATCGCCCCAGGCTGCGCGCGCACCTCCGGCTCGACGACGCCGGGCTCGTCGACACGCTGCTCGCACGCACGCTCTCGCTCGACGGCACCGCGCGCGAGCTGGCGTCGCGCCTCGACGGCACCGCCGACTGGACCGCGATCCGCGCGGCGCTGGTCGGCGGCGGCCACGAGGCTGACGACGTCGACGACGCGATGCGCGGCTTCCTCTACCTGCACGCCGTCGAGGGCGCGGGCGACGAGCTCGCGGCCCGCCTCGCCCGCGCCGCCGCCCGCCCCGCCGACGCGCCGCTGGTCGTGATGCCGGGCGCCCGCTTCGCGTGCCAGGGCTCCGGCTCGTGCTGCACCGGCTACAGCCTCGGGCCGCTCTCCGACGAGGACCTGGCCGGGCTCGACGCGCTCGACCTCGCCACCGCGTTCCCGCACGTCGCGCCGCCGTACGTCATCCTCGACGACGAGCGCGGCCGCTTCCTCCGCCGCGACGGCGACGCCTGCGTCTTCCTCGAGGACAAGAACCGCTGCGGGATCCACGCCCGCTTCGGCGCCGGCGCCAAGCCCGGCTTCTGCCGCCTCTACCCGTACGACTACTTCGGCACGATCGAGGGCACGCGCGTCCACGACCGCGGCGCGTGCGCGACGTTCGGCACCAGCGCCCGCGTCGGCCTGCCGATCGTCGACGATCTGCCGCGCGTCCGCCCGCTGCTCGAGACGCCGGTCCTCTACCACCCGTACGCGGTGGTCGACGGCTGGGCGTGGGACTACGGCCTCTTCCTCCGCTTCACCGCGGCGGCGACCGCGATGGTCGGGAGCGGCCTCGGCACCGCGACGTCGACGTTCGCCGCGATCGGCCGCCTGCTCGACGCGCTCGCCCGCGCGATGCACGACTGCCCGCTCGAGCCCGGCCAGCCCGACGCGGTCGTCGGCGCCGTGCTAGCCGAGGAACCGGCCCGCTGGTACGACGAGCCGGATCACGTCACGGCGACGATCAGCCTGCGCCGCCTCATCACGATGCTCGACGAGCTCGCGCTGTCGATGGCGGCCGCCGCCGAGCAGGGGCTCGCGCAGGCGGCGGTGAAGCGGTTCCGCGCCGCCGTCGAGCTGATCGAGTACGCGGTCGGCCGGATCGTCGCCCACGACGGCACCGCGGTCGTCGCCGACCACGCCGCCGACGTCGACGAGGCGCTCCGCATCTCGTTCCAGCAGCAGCTCTTCGGCCGCCGGTTCCTCGTCGGCGGCCAGGCCGGCACCGGCCTCGTCCGCTGCGGGCTCGTCCACCTGCTCGCCCTCGCCGGCGCGCGCCTCGACGCCGGCCAGCGCCCGCTCACCGCCGCCGATCTCAGCCGCGGCCACATGCTGGCGACGCGCGTCTTCCACACCGGCTCGGTCGATCGCCTGCTGCTCGAGCAGGAGGCGCGCTGGCGCGATCTGGTGGTCGGCCTCACCGTCGCCGCCGGCGTGATCGCCGCGGTCGATCCCGCGAGCTGACCCGCGTCCGTCGCGCCGCGCCGCTCTGGTAAGCTCGCGCGGTGCGGCGGTGTCTCCAAGCCGGTGGTTGCCATCGCGAGATGCACCACCTCCCTGCGGCTACCGCAGGGACGCGCGTTCGGACCGACATCACGGCGCTCGGCCCTCCGCTGCGCGTTGCGCAGATCAGGCCGCGCGAGACGAGACTGGTTGGAGCCGCCGCCGCACCTCGATGACCCCGGCCGACGTCGTCGCGCGCGTGCTGGCCGCCGCCCTGCTCGACGGTGAATGGGAGCCGGTCGCGATGCGCGGGCGCGCCGCCGCCGCGCTCGGCAGCGATCGCCGCTGGCTGCAGGCGCTCGCGCGCGCCGCGTGCCGCCGGTTCGCGGCCGCGCCCGCCGACGCGCTCGGCGAGCTGGCCGCGTGGATCCGCGCGCAGCGGCCGTTCGTGCGCGCCGTCGGCGACCGGCGCCACCCGATCCAGGTCGTCCGCTATCCGACGCCGGCGCCGGAGATGCGCGAGTCGCCCTGGCAGGTGCCGCCGCTCGCCACCTCGCGCGAGCTGGCGACGTGGCTCGACCTCGACCTGCGCGCGCTCGAGGTCCTCGCCGACCGGCGCAACCTCTCGCGCGCCTCGCCGCACCCGCCGGCGCGCCACTACCGCCACACCTGGATCCCGAAGCCGGCCGGCGGCCACCGGCTCGTCGAGGCGCCGAAGCCGCGGCTGCGCGCCGCCCAGCGACGGATCCTCGACGGCATCCTGGCGGCGATCCCGCCGCACGACGCCGCCCACGGCTTCCGCGCGGGCCGCTCCGTCATCGGCTTCGCGGCGTTGCACGTCGGACGCGACGCGGTGCTCCGCCTCGATCTCGAGGCGTTCTTCGCCTCGGTCGTCGCGGCGCGGGTGAGCGGCCTGTTCCGCGTCGCCGGCTACCCGGAGGAGGTCGCGCGCACGCTGGCCGCGCTCTGCACGCACCGCACGCCGGCCGACGTGCTCGCGGCGGCGCCGGCGCCCGAGCCGACCGACCTCGCGCGGCTGCGCGCCCGCCACCTGCCGCAGGGCGCGCCGACGTCGGGCGCGCTGGCCAACCTCGCCGCCTATCGCCTCGACGTCCGGCTTGCGGCGCTCGCCGCGACGCTCGGCGCGCGCTACGGCCGCTACGCCGACGATCTGGTGCTGTCCGGCGACCGGACACTCCTCCGCGCCGCGCCGTCGGTGATCGCGCGGGTCGGGGCGATCGCGTTCGACGAGGGCTTCACGCTCAACTTCCGCAAGACGCGGGTGATGAGCGCCGCCCGCCGCCAGCGCGTCACCGGCGTCGTCGTCAACCGCAAGCCGTCGCCGCCGCGCGCCGACGTCGAGCGGCTGCGCGCCATCCTCCACAACTGCCTGCGCACCGGCCCCGCCGCGCAGAACCGCGACGGCCACCCCGACTTCCGCGCGCACCTGGCGGGCCGCATCTCCTGGATCGCCTCGCTCGCCGCCGCGAAGGGCGCCAGGCTGCGCGCCGCCTTCGACCGCATCGCCTGGAAGCCGCCCGCCGCGGCCTCGGGATCGGAGCCCGCTCCCGACGACGCAGCCCGCCCCTGATCGACGCCTCCTCGAAGCGCGCGCCCGCGGTCAGCGCCGGACGCGGGCGTACTTGCCCGACAGCTCCGGCACGAGCGCCGCCACCCGCTCGACCGTGAAGTCGCCGAGCGGCCGCAGCGCCTGGACGAGCGCCGCGGTGTCGAGCGGGCCGGTCGCCGTCGCGCGCAGGACGTGGCCCTCGACCTGGTACGAGATGATCCGCTCCGCGCCGCGCGCCGCCGCGACCGCGTCGTCGAGCTCGGCGAACGTCACCACGCCGCCGTCGCGGCCGGCGATCACCTCGCGCTCGCGCCCCTCGAGCCGCTCGATCGCCCCGCCCGCGCGTCCGCACGGGCACGCCGCCGCCGCCACCCGCACGAGGTCGCCCGGATCGAAGCGCAGGTACGACACCAGCGGGTGGCCGAACGGCGTCACCAGCAGCCGCGCCAGGTCGGCCCGCGGCCCGGGCGCCAGCTCGATCCGGCACGACGCCGCGTTCTGGTGCAGCCGCCCGCGCTCGCACTCGACGAGGACGGTGCCGCTCTCCGTCGAGCCGTGGACGTTCGCCACCGGCACCCGCAGCGTCCGCTCGATGCGCGCGCGCTCGAGCCGCGACGCCGCCGTGTACGACAGCGTCACGATCCGCGGGCGCGGCAGCTCGACCGCGAGCGCCTCGGCGCGCGCGCAGAAGGCCGCCAGGTACGCCGGCTCGCCCTCGAGCACCGCCGGCGCGAACGCCACCAGCTCGCGCGCCATCCGCCGCACGTCGTCGTCGGTCCAGCCGCCGACCTCCGCGCGCTCGTTGGGGAACAGCAGGCGGCCGAGCGTGCGCTCGGACAGCGCCAGCGGACGGTCGTGCTCGCCGGGCCCGACGCAGCGGGCCGACGCCAGCACCGCCTCCGGATCGCGCCCGGTCGCCACCGCCGCGAGGTCCGCGTGCAGCGCGGTGCCGGCCTGCTCGGACGCGTCCCACCACGCCTGGTGCCAGACCAGCGTCACCGGCGGGCCGGTCGTGCCGCTGGTCCGCACCAGCTCGGCCGCGCCCGACGCCAGCGCCGCGTCGAGGTCCGCCGTGCGCCGCACGAACCCGCGCGGCGCGTGCGCCACCATCAGGTCGCGCGTCGTCGCCGGCAGCGCCGCGTAGCGCGCGTCGACCTCGACGGTGTCGCCCGGATCTCGCGCGCGCCAGCCGTCGTACGCCGGCACCTCGGCGAGCGCCCGCTCCAGCTCGGCCAGGCTGCGCGCCGCATCGTTCGCGAGTAGGCTCGCGCCCGGTGACGAGCGCGTACCTGATCGCGGGGGCCGGTCCGTCGACGTCACGGCGCAGCGTCCGCTTCCACGCCGCGTGCGCCGCCGCGCTCGGGCCGTCGCCGACGATCGCCTACGTCGGCGCCTGCGCCGGCGACGACCCGACGTTCGCGGCGCGCGTGCAGGCGCTCGTGTTCGGGCCGGCGGCCCGCGTCGTGCCGGTCTCGCTGACGTCGCGCACGGCGACCAGCACGCTGCGCGCGCGGCTCGCCGGCGCCGACCTCGTCTTCTTCACCGGCGGCGACGTCGAGCGCGGCATGCAGCTCGTCGACGAGCGCGGCCTCGCGCCGTACCTCCGCGACCTCGCGCGCGCGGGCAAGCCGATGGAGGGCCTCTCGGCCGGCGCGATCCTCCTCGGCCGCCAGTGGATCGCGTACCCCGAGGGCGCCGAGCCGCGGCTCTTCGACTGCCTCGGCGTCGTGCCCGCGACGTTCGACACCCACGGCGAGGAGGACGGCTGGAGCGAGCTGCGCGACCTCGCGCGCCGCGCGCCCGCCGGCGACGTCGTCTACGGGATCCCGTCGCACGGCGCGGCCCGCTGGGACGGCGCGACGCTGCACGCGCTCGGCGTGCCGCTCGCGCGCTTCCGCTGCGGTCCGCGCCCGCGGGCCCTGGCCTCGCTCGCCCCCGCCCCCTGACCGGCCTGGCCGGCCCGTCAGCCGCGCGGGCCTGCCGTCGGCCGCCACTCGCATCGAGCGTCAGCTACCGAGGACGCGGAGGAGCTGGACCTCGAAGTACAAGGTCGAGTTGGCCGGGATGCCGGCCGGGTGCGCGCGCGAACCGTAGGCGAGCTCCGGCGGGATGAGCAGGTTGCGCGAGCCGCCGGCCCGCATGGTGGCGATGCCCTCGTCCCAGCCCTTGATGACCCGCCCGGCGCCGAGCGGGAACGCGAATGCGTCGCCGCGATCGAGCGAGCTGTCGAACTTCTTGCCCTTCTTGCCGTCGACCCAGAGCCAGCCCGTGTAGTGCATCTCGCAGAAGTCGCCCTTCTTCGGCTGGGCGCCGGTGCCGACCTTGGTGTCCTCGTACTGCAGGCCGCTCGGGGTGGTGGTCATCGCCATGGCCGGAGCATGCGGCCGCGCGTCGCCGGATTCCATCGCGCGCGTGCGGTAGATTGGCGAGGTGAAGCGAGCCGTCCTCGCCGGCGTGGCGGTCGTCGCCGCGGGAGCGGCGG
>DASZXE010001098.1:0-4069 GCA_035546475.1 Kofleriaceae bacterium | reverse complement strand
ACGGCGCCGCCGGCGCGGGCACCGCCGGCGCGAGCTGCGGGCGAGGCGGCGCGCTCGGGTCGCGCAGCGCGCACGCCACCATCCGCGGGCAGTCGCCCTGGTACGCCTCGCAGCCGTCGAGCCCGCCGTAGACCCCGGGGCAGTCGGGCGGATCACTGTCCACGCGCCCGTCGGCGTAGACGGCGTGCCAGCAGCCGCACATCGCCCTCGCGGCGTCGCTCGCGAACGTGACCTCGCCGTAGCGCCGCTCCGGCGGCTTCGCGTCGCCGCCGCCGGTGAACGCCGCGGTCGGCGCCGGCGCCTTCGCCGCCCAGCTCGCCTCGAGGTGCCGCGTCACGTTGGTCCAGGTGAAGTCGGCGGCGAGCGAATCGCCCGGCGCGAGCGCGACCGTCAGCGCGGCCGACCTCGGCATCACCATCGTGTACGCGCCGTGGCTGTGGTCGGCGCGGAGCGTGATCGCCTTCGGCACGCCGTCGAGCTCGGCGCCATCGGCCGGCAGGCAGTAGATGCGCAGCCACTCGCGGAGCTGCTTGGTCTCGCAGCGCGCCGCCGTCGAGCCGGCGACGAGGATCTCGGGCGCCGCGCGCCACTGCGCCGGCAGCGGCATCGGCGAGCGCGCCGCCGTCGGTCCGTGCGGCACCGGCGGCCGCTCGGCCAGCGCCCTCGCCAGCACGGCGGCGACCGCCGCGTGGCCCCTGGGCGTCAGGTGGATGTCGTGGACGAGGAACGCGCCCGGCTCGGCCGCGCGCAAGGCCGGCGTCGCGTCGACGACGGTGACGCCCAGCTCGTCGCCCAGCGCGACCAGCTCGTCGACGAGCGAGGCGACGCTCGACATGTCGACCGGCGCGGCGCCGTACTTCTTCCACTCGTCGGCCGACACCGCGACGTCGATCGGCAGCACGAGGACGACCAGCCGCACGCCGGCGGCGTCGCAGGTCTCCTTCAGCGCGCGGATCGACGGCGCCAGCGGCGAGTCGAGCGCCGCCTCGATCCGCTCGACCGACAGCTCGTCGAGCCGCGCGGCCAGCTTCGGCTGATCGGCGAGGCTGGCCAGCAGGGCCGCGCGCTGCTCGCCCTTCGTCTGGCTCTTGACGACTCGCTCGAAGCGCGCGCGCAGCCTCGCCCGCAGGATCGCGCCGCGCCGGATCTGCGTCGCGGTGACGATCACCGACCGCGCCTCCTCCTCGCCCGGCTCGTAGACGACGTCGCCCGGGTTCTTGTGGCCGGCCTCGAGCGCGAGCCGGTCCTCCTCCGACAGATCCTCGTCGAGGAGGTCGATCATCGCGGTGTCGATGCGCTGGTTCGCGTCGTCGAGCTTGGCCTCGGTGTCGCGCAGCGCGTGGGCGCGGTCGGCCAGCCGGCTGCGCACGCCGGCCTGCGCCTCGGCCTGGTGATCGCCGAGCGCGACCAGGTCCTTCCAGCTCCCCTCCGACGCGACCTCCTGGCCGTCGGTCTCGTGGTGCCAGTAGGAGCGCAGCGCGTAGAACAGGTGCGAGTGGCGCGCGAGCCAGGTGCGGCCGGGGAACGACACGAGGTCGCCGGCGACCTCCTTGCGCACCGCCCAGCCATCGCGCACGACGTGGCGGTCGCGGTTCGGGTGCGACGCCTCGAAGAGATCGTTGACGAGGTTGACGGTGAAGACGACCGTGCGCGGGTGACGCGCCGCGATCAGCTCGCGCGCGACCGCGACGTACTCGTCGGGGCCGTAGGTCGGCACGCCCGCGTTCAGCACCGCGCGCCCGCCGCCGAGCTGGCCCTGCAGCACCGCCGAGAAGGTCTGGCCCTCCTCGACGCCGAGGCCGAACACCTGCGAGTCGCCGACGACCAGCACGTCGTCGGGCCCGGGCTTCGGAAAGTCGGCGCCGCGGTAGCCCTGCCGGTTGATGCGGACGGTGGTGATCGGGTTGTCCGGATAGACGAACCGCTGGCGCGCGCCCGGCTCGAGGCGGACGCCGAGCACCGGGTCGGCCTGGTAGACGTTCAGCTTCGGGAAGCCGCCGTGGTCGCGGATGCGGAACATGCACTCGGCGACGCCGAGCCCGCAGGCGAGGCCGGCCAGCGCCATCGCGAGCCGGCCCGGCCACCGGCGGCGCCGCCGCCCGACGGGCACGGCCGGCGTGATGGGCGGTTCGCTCGGGACGGCGGGCTGGGCTGGGTCGGCCACGGTCGGGTCAACGTTCGGGGGGCGCCGATGATTGCACGGCGCGGTCGGCGCCGAGGTGGGCATCGCGCACCACGTAGCTCGGCCGGTCGAGCAGGCGGAAGTGCGCGCGGCCGAGGTACTCGCCGATGATGCCGAGGCAGAGGAGCTGCGCACCCGAGAAGATCGAGATGATGCAGGCGAGGAACGGGAAGCCGGGCGCGCTGCCGCCGTCGATCGCGTAGCGCACGATCACGTACACGAGCACGACCAGCCCGAAGCCGGTGAGCAGGAAGCCGACGAGCGACGCGAGCTGCAGCGGGATCGTCGAGAAGCCGGTCATCATGTTGACCGCGTGGGTGACCAGCTTGCGCAGCGTGTAGTTCGACGTGCCGATCGTGCGCGCGTCGTGGCGGACCACGACGTGGGTGAACCGGTGGGTGCCCCAGGTGAGCAGCACGTCGATCGACACGAAGCTGCCGCGGAAGTCGGCGAACGCGTCGCGCAGCCGGGTGCGGAAGACGCGCCACGCCGACACCTTGCCGGCGGTGTCGGCGCCCATCGCGCCCTGCAGCACCCGCTTGGTCATCCGCGACGCGAGCCCGCGCAGGAGGCCGTGCGGCTCGCGCTCGGGCGTGCCGTAGACGACGTCGATGTCGTCGGTGAGCGCGGCGAGCAGGCGCGGTAGCTCGGCCGGCGGGTGCTGCAGATCGTCGTCCATGGTGACGACGACGTCGAAGCGCGCGGCGCGGATGCCGCACAGCAGCGCCGCGTGCTGGCCGTAGTTGCGCATGAGGCTGACCGCGGTGACCTCGGGGTGCGCGGCAGCGAGCTCGGCGATCACGGCGGCGGTGCGATCGCGGCTGGCGTCGTCGACGAGGATGAGCTCGTACGCGGGCGCGGCGGCGGCGAGCACCGGGCGGAGCTGCTCGACGAGCAGGCCGATCGAGCCGGCGCTGTGGTAGCAGGGGATGACGACCGACAGGCCGCGGGGCAGGGGCGCGGGTGCCAGCGCGGGGGCGGTCACGCCTCCCTTGTATCGCGGCGGCGATCGGCCCGCCAATCCGCGGCCCGGGCCGCGCGCGTCAGTTCATCATCACGCCCGGCACGGAGGCGAAGATGACCTCCTTGCCCTTCACGTCGCCGGCGAGCTTGATCGTGTACTTCTTGCCCTTCGCCAGGCCGTCGTCCTCGTTGATGGAGATGTCGCCCTGGAGGACGGTCATCTTGGGATCGACGTCGGTGAGCGTCTGGTCGGCCACGTACTGGCCGGCCTCGTTGTAGAACTCGAGCTTGAGGCTGGTGGCGCCGGGCTTGGTGAGGAACGCCGTGTAGTTGAACTCCCACTCCTGGACGTCGTTGCCGTTCTGCTCGCCCTTGATGGTCGTCATCGCGGCCTTCTTGAAGGCGGCGATGGTCGACTTGTCGTCGCCGGATTGCTCCAGCGGCCCTTGGGTCACGAGGATCTTGCCCTTGAAGGCGGCGATCACCTTCTTCGACATGTCGGCGCGCGCGGCGGGGACGCCGACGGAGAGCGAGGCGGCGGCGGCGAGCGAAGCCGTCAGGAACAGGCGACGGGACGGGCGTGACATGGAGGCCTCCACGGCGGATTCTAGCCCCTCGGACACCCGCGCGCGAAAATCGGTTGCGGCGGTTCCGCGCGACGCGGTGACGTCGCGACGAAATGCGACGGTCCGCGCCGCCGGCGGCGACCGGCGGAGCCGACTCGTGCGCTGTCAGCTCTTGGCCGTGTCGTCGCCGGACGGCGCGGCCGCCGGCGTGGATGCCTGAGGTTCGGTAGTGCCCGCTGGGACGTCGGCACCGGCCGGTTGATTCACCGGCGGCGCGCCGTCCGGACGCGGACCGCCCGGGCCGCGATCGAACCGACGCTCACCCTCGGGGCGCGGGCCACGCGGGCCACGCGGGCCG
>DASZXE010001097.1:0-5327 GCA_035546475.1 Kofleriaceae bacterium | reverse complement strand
CACCGTCTACGTCGCCGGCGACTTCGAGGGCACCGCGAACTTCGGCGCCGCCGGCGACCTGGTCTCCGCCGGGAAGAGCGACGCGGTGCTCGTGCGGGTCGCGCCCGACGGCGCGATCGCCGCCGCCTGGCCGCTCGGCGGCGTCAACCAGGAGCGCGGCGACGCCGTCGCCGTCGACGGCGGCGGCCACGTCGCGTTCGGCGGCCTGTTCTCCGACAAGGTGACGTTCGGCGGCCTCGCCGCCACCGCGACCGGCTCCGACGACGCGTTCGTCGGCGAGGTCGACGCCAAGGGCCACGTCGAGTGGCTGTGGACGACCGGCGGGCGCGACTCCGACGACACCACCGCGATCGCCGCGGTGCCGTCGGGCGGCTGGCTGGTCGCCGTCTCGTTCGCCGACAAGATGACGGTCGGCGGCGTCGAGCTCACCTCGCGCGGCAGCGACGACGTCGCGCTGGTCCGCCTCAGCGCCGACGGCGACGTCCGCTGGGTGACCCAGCTCGGCGGCGCGGGCTACGACGTGCTCAACCGCCTCGCCGTCGACCCGAACGGCGGCATCTACGCGATCGGCGCGTTCCGCGACACCACCGACCTCGGCGGCGGCGAGCTGAAGAGCGCCGGCGCCCTCGACATGGTCGTCGCCCGCTTCGATCCGGGCGGCAAGCACCTGTGGAGCAAGCGCATCGGCGGCGCGTTCAACGAGAAGCCGGGCGGCATCGCGGTCGACCCGGCCGGCGGCATCGTCATCACCGGCTCGTTCGACAAGGACGTCGACTTCCTCGGCACGCCGCTCCTGGCCAAGGGCGAGTCGGACATCTTCGTCGCGCGGCTCGACGACAACGGCGCGCTGCAGTGGGTGAAGCAGTTCGGCGCCGAGCGCGAGGACGCCGGCTTCGGCGTCGTCGTCGACGCGGCGGGCGTCGCCTCGGTCACCGGCTGGTTCGACAGCATCGTCGACTTCGGCGGCGGGCCGATGAAGAGCAAGGGCTACCACGACGTCTTCGTCGCCCGCTTCGCCCGCGACGGCGCCTACCGCGGCGCGGTCCGCTTCGGCGATCAGGACTACGACGAGGGCCGCGGCATCGCGCTCGCGCCCGACGGCTCGACGGTCGTCACCGGCCTCTACCGCTACACGAACGACCTCGGCCCGACCAGGCCGGTGGCGAAGCAGGCGCCCGGCACCCGGTTCGCCAAGCCGGACATGTTCATCGTCGAGCTCGCGCCGTAGCTACGGCATCAGCGACGCCGGCACCTCGCCGGGCGTCGGCGCGGTGTACGCCCCGCTGTCCCAGGTCAGGTTGGTCTGCTCGCTGGTCTCGTCGTGGCCGCCCAGGCCGTTGCCGCCGGTGAACGTCTCGGTCGCCGCCGACTCGAGCGCGATCCGCTTGGTCGACTTCGCGGAGCCGGGCGCGGTCTGCGTCGGCAGCGTCAGCGCGTCGGCCGCGTAGGCGGTCGGCGTGGTGTCGGCGTCCGGCCCGTCGACCGGCGTCTTGGCGACGAGCAGGTTGGCGGCGCTCGGCGTGCCCGCGTACATGATGTCGACGTCGGCGACGCGATCCGACGCGCCGTTCCACTGGAAGAGCACGACCGGCTCGCCGGCGTTCGTCAGCGTCGGCGTGCCGGTGGTGAGCACCGTCATCGTGCCGCTGCCGATCGACCACGTCGGCGTGACGCCCGGGTACGCGGCCGTGAAGTTGGCCGCGGTGTCGATCGCGACGGTCGCGACCGCGTGCGGCGCGAGCGACGCGCCGGCCGGGAACCTGGCGACGAAGTCGCTCGTGTCGGCGGCCACCGCCGCGACGCCGGCGGGCAGCTTGAAGTAGCCGGGCGCGTCCGACAGGTAGTAGGTGCCGAGGTCGACCGCGACGGCGCCCGGGTTGTAGAGCTCGACCATCTCGCCGCCGGTCGGCGCGAGCACGATCTCGGTGAGCGCGAGGTTGCCGACGGTGCCGCCCGGCGCATCGACGTCGCGGGCGTCGGTCGCGCGGGCGTCGGCCGGCGGCGCGTCGACGTCCGGGCCGTCGTGCACGGCGGCGTCGGTGCGCCGCGCGTCGATCGCCTGGCTGGCGTCGCTGGTGACCTCTCCCGACGCGCAGGCGGCAAGCCCGAGGAGGCCGGCGGACACCACGGCGAGGCGCATGGCGTGCCGATACCAGTCCGCCGCGCGGGACGCAATCGCAAACGAGGAGCATGTCTCCGTGCTGGCGTCGAGCGAGACCAAGCGTTTCGAGGTGGATCCGGCCGCACGCCCGAAGCGCAGCGAGGCGCGTGATGTCCCCACGCAACGAGCGAGCATCGGACGTACGGCCAGAGGCGCCCGAACCCGACGGTCGCAGCCGGCGTCCAGTACGGAGACGGGCTCCTGGGGCAGGCGGGCGTGGCATGCTGCCACCATGGTCGACGACGACGACATCATCCGCGGCGCCAACAAGCTGTTCAAGAGCGTCGGCAGCGCGATGAAGAAGGCCGGCGGCGCGGTGGTCAAGGCGGGGCAGCAGGTGGTCGGCGCGCGCGGCACGCTCGCCCTCAGCCTCGACCGCGAGCGGTTCGCGCCCGGCGACGAGATCCACGGCAAGGTGACGCTCGCCATCGACGAGCCGCTCGAGGGCAAGAAGCTGGTCGTCCAGCTCCGCGCGATGCAGCGCACCGTCGACTACCACCGCGCCGGCGGCGTGCGCACGGTCGGCTCGTCGAAGGTGACGATCTACCAGTTCGAGAAGGAGCTGGGCGGACCGCGCCGCTACGGCGAGGAGGAGCTGCCGTTCACGCTGATCGTCCCCCGCGACGCGGCGGCCCGGCAGGCGCCGGCGCCGGCCGGCAAGCTCGGCGACGTCGCCCGCGCGGTGTCGTCGGTGGTCGCGCCGACGACCGGGCCGATCGAGTGGCGGGTGCAGGCGACCCTGGTCGTCCCGTTCGGCCGCGACCTCGATCACGGCGTCGACATCGTCGTCGACTGACACGCGCCGCCGACGGCGCGTTACCATCGGCGCGTGCGCTACCTGCCGCTCGCCGCCGCGCTCCTGCTCGCGCCGTCCGCCCTCGCGCCTGCCGCCGATGCCGGGCCGAGCGGCGGGCCGAGCGGCGCCCCGAGCGCCAAGCCGATCGCGGATCCGGCGCCGTGGGTGCTGCCGGTCAACGCCTTCGCGAAGGCGAAGCCCGGCGACTGGACGATCCTCGAGGGGGACGCCGTCCTCGGCGGCAAGTCCGTCCACGAGCGCGAGATCATCCGCGTCGGGCCGGTCGCCAGGGGCGTGGCCGAGGTGCAGCTCTTCGAGGGCCCGGCCGGCAAGGAGGGCTGGTTCCTGTCGTTCCCCGTCGACGTCAAGCGCGGCCCCGACACCAACCTCCTCTACGACCTGCCGTGGATCGCGAACGGCCTCGCGCAGGCGAAGGCGACCTGCACGCTCGGCACCGCCAGCTTCCCGTGCACGCAGGTGACCTACGCGACCGCGTCGCACCAGGTGACGGTGATGATGGCGCCGCGCGTGCTCGGCTCCGGCATCGTGTCGTTCGCGATCGCGGCGGCCGGCCAGCCGGTCTGGACGATGAAGACGATCGGCTACGGCAACGGCGCGAAGGTCGAGTGGGGCGCGGGCCCGCCGCGCGCCGACCTGCAGGCCAACTGGGACGGCGGCGCCTCGTCGACGGCGATGCGCGAGGGCTCCGAGCCGGCCGCGCCCGATCAGTACGAGGAGGACCTGGCGCCGCTCGGGCAGGCGCCGCGCGCCGACCTCGGCGACTGCCAGGTGATCGGCGACGTCGACAAGGGCCTGATCACCCGCTACGTGCTGCGCGAGCTGCGGCCGATCGAGGACTGCTACATCGCGCTGGTGACCGCGAACCGCAGGCTCGGCGGCGGCACCGTCGAGCTGTCGTTCACGATCGACGAGAACGCGCACCCGGTCGACTTCCTGCCCGAGGGCACCGCGGTCGAGCAGATCCGCACGTGCGTCACCGGCGTGCTCGAGCACGTGCAGTTCCCGATCTCCGACAGCGGCGCGCCGCAGCAGCTCCGCTGCAACTTCACGTTCGACCCGGGCAAGCCCGCGCCGCCGCACAAGCCGCACAAGCCGAAGCTGCTCCGGCGGGGCCACCCCGCGCGCGGCGGCCCCGACATCCGGGGCGTGCAGCGCATCCCCTGACCATGCGCGCCGCACGCGTCACCGCCGCTCTCGCTGCCGCGCTCGCCGGCGCGCTCGGGGCGGCGTGCGGCTTCTCGCCGTCGGGCGCGCCGCGCGACGCCGCCGGTGACGACACGGTGGTCGACGCCGGCTGCGCCTGCGCGCTCGGCTGCGCCGCCGACGGCACGACCTGCCTCGACTTCGATCCGTCGAACCTCGACGACTTCGGCTTCCTCGACGGCGTCGACGTGTCGCTCGTGCTCGCCGCGGGGACGTCGCGGCTCGACACGATGCGGATGGAGCTGCACGACCCGACCGGCGCGCTCGTGCCCGGGCTGCGCTTCGAGCCGCGCGACACCACGAACCCGGGCGTGCTCGTGCTCGCGGTCGACGGCCTCGTCGTGCCGGCGGACGCGACCTTGCGGGTCAGCGGCTCGCGCGCGCTGCTGGTGCTGTCGCGCGGCGCGATCGCGATCGCCGGCACCGTCGACGGCGCCGGCGGCTGCGACGTCGAGGCGAACACGCCCGCGCGCGACCGGCTGTGGTGCGGCGGGCCCGGCGGCGGCGACGGCGGCCATCGCGACAACGGCAACGGCCGCACGGCGGCGACCGGCTGCGCGCCCGGCGGCAACGGCGACGCCGGGTCGACGACCGACGAGCACGGCGGCGGCGGCGGCGGCTTCGGCACTGCCGGCGGCGATGGCGGCGGCGGCGACGGCATCGGTCCCGACAGCGAGGGCGGCACCGTCGGCGGCACCGACACGCTCGAGCCGTTGCGCGGCGGCTCCGGCGGCGGGACCGCCGGCTACCGCGCGAACGCCGGCGACGACAACCGCACGGCCGGCGGCGGCGGTGGCGGCGCGCTCCAGCTCACCGCGAAGCTGTCGATCGACGTGAGCGGTGTCCTCGACGTCTCCGGCGAGGGCGGCGCGGGCACGGCGCAGGCGTCGACCTACCAGCCGCCCGGCACCGACGGCGGCGGTGGCGGCGGGGCCGGCGGCGGCATCCTGCTCGAGGCGCCGTCCGTCACGCTGACCAGCGCGGCGATCGTCGTCGCCAACGGCGGCGGCGGCGGCGCCGGCATCGCCCTCGATCACGCCGGCTCGCGCGGCCTGCGCAGCCACACCCCGGCGCCGGGCGGCCTCGACGCCGACGGCCAGGGCGGCGGCCACGGCGCGATCGGCAGTGGCGACGGCGAGGGCGCCA
>DASZXE010001096.1:0-11792 GCA_035546475.1 Kofleriaceae bacterium | reverse complement strand
AGCAGGGCTTGGCGGGCGCGCATGTTTCTCGCGGCGGTGGAACGGATGCGCACGTGCGTAGGCGGATCGGCGTCGAGCCTGGCCCGCCGAGGTCGCGGCCCGTGCGAGGGCGGTCCTGCCAGGTCACGGCAAGACCGTCGGCACCCGCGCCGGGGGCGTGGTGGAAGAGATGACGCGCACGAGGGCGAGCGTGCGGCGTGTCGGAGTGAGCTCGTCGGCCGAGGTGGTGGCGGTGCGAGGAGGGTCGTGGAGGTCACGGCGAGGCCGGCGGCAGTGGCGCTGGCGCGCGTGGAAGGATGTCGAGCCGGAAGGCGCGCGCGGCGAGCGGCGTGGGAGGCGGGGCGGGCGCGAGGAACGCGGGCGCGGGGAGCGCGAGGCGCGAGGCGGGAGGCGGGGGCGGAGGCCGGGCTCCGAGAAGGCGGCGGGAAGCGACCCGGTCCGGCCACTTGTTGGCGGGCACGCGCCGACTCGGGTACCATCTGTGGCCCGGCGCCGAGCGGCCGGTCCGGGTATCCCGCGCCGCCCATCGACCGTGTCCAAGCAGAGCCTCCTCCTCGTCGATGGCGACCCGCGCAGTCTCCGTGTCCTGGAGGTGTCGCTCAAGAAGGCGGGCTTCAACGTCACCACCGCCATCAACGGGCGCGATGCGCTCGACAAGGTCGCGCTGGCGCCGCCCGACCTCGTCATCTCCGAGACGCAGCTCGACGAGATCGACGGCTTCGCCTTCTGCCAGAAGCTCAAGGGCAACCCGGCGTGGGCCGACATCCCGTTCGTCTTCCTCACCGCGCAGACCGATATCGCGACGAAGATCCGCGGGCTCGAGCTCGGCGTCGACGACTACCTGACGAAGCCGATCTACATCAAGGAGATCGTCGCCCGCGCGCGCATCCTCTTGCAGAAGCGGCAGCGCACGCGCATCGAGGAGCGCCGCGACGGGCGCACGCGCTTCGCCGGCCACCTGTCGGACATGCCGATCGTCGATCTGATCCAGACGATCGAGATCAGCCGCAAGTCGGGGCTCATCCAGTTCGTCGGCGAGGCAGGCAAGCAGGCCGCGATCTACTTCCGCGACGGCAAGGTGATCGACGCGGAGGCCGGGCCGCTGCAGGCCGAGGACGCGGTCTACCGGCTGCTGACGTGGAACGAGGGCGAGTTCGAGGTTGCGTTTCGCACGGTGCGGCGGCGCGACACGATCACGATGTCGCCGCAGGCGCTGTTGATGGAGGGGATGCGGCGCCTCGACGAGTGGGGGCGGCTGTGCGAGCAGCTCCCGCCGCTCGACACGCGGTTCGAGATCGACGCGCGCGAGCTCGCGAACCGGCTTGGCGAGATCCAGGACGAGCACAACGCGATCCTGCGGTTGTTCGACGGCCGGCGCTCGGTGCTCGAGGTCATCGACGCCTGCGACTACGGCGACCTGGAGTCGCTGGAGGTGATCGCACGGCTCTACTTCGAGGGCGTGCTCGTCGAGGCGGGGCCGAGCAAGGCGACGATGTCGGGCGAGTGGATGGTGCCGACCGCCGCGATCGAGGCGCTGAGCGGGCCGATGCTCGCGCCGGTTACCGGGCTCGTGTCGGAGGATGACGACGAGGTCGTGAACGACGAGGGGGCGGCGGTGCCGCCGGCGCCGCGCTCGATCTCCGGCGAGTGGGACCTGGAGGCGGAGGCGGCGACGGGCGGGGCCTCGGAAGGAGCGCAGTTGGAGAGCGAGCCGGCGGAGCGGGGGGCGACGGAGGGAGGCGTGCGAGAGAGCGAGGGCGTGCCGTCGCTGCCGCGGACGCTGACGCCGTCGGTGCGGCCGGCGGTGGTGCCGTCGGTGCCGTCGCTGCCGTCGGTGGGGCCGCGGCGGAGCTTGATCCAGCAGGCGATCGACGACTCGGACGCGATCGCGGTCGGTGAGCTCGAGGAGGAGCTGAGGAAGGAGACGACGATCGCGACGAGAGACGCGGCAGCGGGGAAGCGGGCCGAGACCGGCACGAAGGAGGGGGCGGCCGCGACGAAGGAGGGGGCGGCCGCGAAGGCCGTTGCGCCGTCGAAGGCGGTGGTAGCAGCCGAGGAGGGGGGCGCGTCGCGCGCGGCAGCGGCGACGAACGCCGCCGCTGGGACGACGCAGATGGGGACGAAGAAGGGCGACGCCGCGACGAGCGCCACGGCGGGAACGAGGGCGGCGGGACCGTCGCCGGGCGACGCCGCGACGAGCGCCATGGCGGGAACGAAGGAGCTGGCGGCGAAGGAGTCGGCGGTGGGACCTGCGAAGGGGGCGGCGGCGAACGAAGCGACCACGGCGAAGGAGCCGGCGGTTGCGGCGAAGGGGCCGGCGGCGCTTGCGGCGAAGGAGCCGGCGGCGTCGAGCGGGGACGCCGCGACGAGCGCCACCGTGGGAGCGAAGGGTGTGGCGGCGAAGGAGCCGGCGGTTGCGGCGAAGGAGTCGGCGGCGGCGAAGGGTGACGCCGCGACGAGCGCCAGTGTGGGAACGAAGGGTGCGGCGATGGAGGAAGCCGCGACGGCGAAGGAGTCGGCGGTTGCGGCGAAGGCGCCAGCGGCGACGAACGATGACGCTGCGACGAGCGCCGGCGTGGGAGCGAGGGGGGCTGTGGCGAAGGAGCCGGCGGTCGCGGCGAAGGCGCCAGCGGCGGCGAACGATGACGCTGCGACGAGCGCGGGCGCGGGAGCGAGGGGTGCGGCGGCGAAGGCGCCGGCGGCGGTTGCGGCGAAGGCGCCCGCGGCGGCGAACGATGACGCTGCGACGAGCGCCAGCGTGGCAGGGAGGGGTGCGGCGGCGAAGGAGTCGGCGGCGGTTGCGGCGAAGGAGTCGGCGGCGGTTGCGGCGAAGGAGTCGGCGAAGGAGTTGGCGGCGGTTGCGGCGAAGGAGTCGGCGGCGGTTGCGGCGAAGGAGCCGGCGGTCGCGGCGAAGGCGCCAGCGGCGGCGAACGATGACGCTGCGACGAGCGCGGGCGTGGGAGTGAGGGGGGCTGTGGCGAAGGAGCCGGCGGTCGCGGCGAAGGAGTCGGCGGTTGCGGCGAAGGAGTCGGCGGTTGCGGCGAAGGGGCCAGCGGCGGCGAACGATGACGCTGCGACGAGCGCGGGCGCGGGCGCGAGGGGTGCGGCGGCGAAGGCGCCGGCGGCTGCGAAGGCGCCGGCGAATGACGCTGCGACGACCGCGGGCGTGGGAGCGAGGGGGGCGGCGGCGAAGGAGTCGGCGGCGGCGAAGGAGTCGGCGGCGGCGAAGGCGCCGGCGAATGACGCCGCGACGAGCGCCAGTGTGGGAACGAAAGGTGCGGCGATGACGGAAGCCGCGACGGGGAAGGAGTCGGCGGTTGCGGCGAAGGAGTCGGCAGCGGTTGCGGGGAAAGAGTCGGCTGCGGTCGCGGCGAAGAAGTCGGCGGCGGTCGCAGCGAAGGAGTCGGCGGCGGATGCGGCGGCGGTGGCGGCGAAGGAGGCGGCGGCGGATGCGGCGAAGGAGTCGGCGGCGGATGCGGCGAAGGAGTCGGCGGCGGCAAGAGGGGATGCCGCGACGAGCGCCGGCGTGGGCGCGAGGGGGGCCGCGACGGCGAAGGAGTCGGGGGCTGCGGCGATGGGGGCGAGGGAGATGGCGGGGGCGCAGACCGCGAAGGAACCGGCGACGGCAAGGACGCCCGCGACGGTGAAGGAGGGGACGGCGAAGGAGGAGACGGCGAAGGAGGCGCAGCGCGAGCAGACGGGCGCGACCGCGGGCGTGGACTCGAGCACGCACGTGCCGGCGCAGGAAAAGCAGATGGACTCGCCCGCGCGCGGGACGCGACGCGCGGAGCTGACGCGCGGGAGCGCGACGCTCGTGACGGACCCGCCGCCACCGTCGCGTTCGGCGGCGGGCACCCAGCCGGTCCGTGTCGAGCACGGGGCCGAGGGCGCTCCGGCGACGGCCGCGACGGATGAGCCGCTGCCGCCGAATCGTCGCGGCGCGCGCTGGCCGGCGATCGTCACCGGTGCGGCCGTGCTCGCGGTCGCCGGCTACGCGATCGTCCACGTCGCACGCTCGAACCATCGATCGGCGGCCCTCACGACGCTGCCGGCCGATGCGCGCCCGGGCGGGCCGGTCCCGAGCGGCGCGGTCGACGGGGACGCAAGCCTTGCGGCGGATGCGACGACGGTCGTCGATGCGGCGATGGCTGCGGCGCCGATCGACGCACGCTCGGCCTCGCCCATCGACGCGCGGCAGGCTACGCCTCGGATCGATGCCGGCACCGCCTCGCATCCCGACCACCCGGAGCATCCCGAGCACCCGGAGTACCCGGAGCACTCGGAGCATCCCGAGCATCCAGACCGGCCGCCGACCGAGCACCCGACCGGCGATGGCAGCTCGACGGCGCACGACGACCTGCGCCACCAGATCGACGCCGCGCATGCGCTCCTCGCGACCGACCCGCAACAGGCGCTCGACATGATCGACGAGGTCCTCGACGATCACCGCAACGCGCGCGCGCTGGTCATCCGCGGTGACGCGCTGGCGCGGCTCGGCCGCGTCGACGCGGCGCTCTCGGCGGTCGGCGCCGCGCTGGCGATGGCGCCCAACAACCCGTCCGCGTGGGAGCTGAAAGGCCGCATCCTGTGGAACGCGGGCCGCCGCGACGAGGGCCGCGCCGCCTACATTCGCTCGCTCGATCTGCAGCCGACCGGCGCTCTCGCCGACCAGATCCGGCACGTGCTGGACAGCCCATGATGGTGCGCGGCCTCGAGAGCGGGTGCGACGAGACGACGGCGGCGGCGGTCGAGGATGGGCGGCGCGGCCTCGCGGACAGGGTCGCGACGGGGGGGCTGGCGTGATCGTCCTCGGCCTCGAGAGCTCGTGCGACGAGACGGCGGCGGCGGTCGTCGAGGACGGGCGGCACGTGCTCGCCGACATCGTCGCATCGCAGAACGACGTGCACGGGCCGTACGGCGGCGTCGTGCCGGAGCTGGCGTCGCGCGCGCACGTCGTCAACGTCGTGCCGGTGCTGCGCGAGGCGCTCGACCGCGCGGGGCTCGGCCTCGAGCGCGTCGACGCGGTGGCGGTGACGAGCGGCCCGGGCCTCGTCGGCGCGCTGCTGGTCGGCGTGCAGACCGGCAAGGCGATCGCGTGGGCGCGCGGCCTGCCGCTGGTCGGCGTCCACCACCTCGAGGGCCACCTGTCGGCGGTCTACCTCGAGCCGGAGCCGGGGCCGCCGATGCCCCACCTCGCCCTCCTGGTCTCGGGCGGTCACACTTCCCTCGTGCGCGTCGAGGATCACGGAGTGCTCGTCGAGCTGGGAAGGACGCGCGACGACGCGGCCGGCGAGGCGTTCGACAAGGGCGCCAAGCTGCTCGGCCTCGGCTACCCGGGCGGCGCGGTGATCGATCGACTCGCGGCCGGCGGCGACCCGCGCGCGGTCGCGTTCCCGCGCGCGATGACCGCGGCGTCGGCGGGCGACGACTTCTCGTTCAGCGGCCTCAAGACGGCGCTGCTCCATCACGTGCGCGCGCACGGTGTGCCCGACGGCCAGCCGCTCGCGGATCTGTGCGCGAGCTACCAGGCGGCGATCGTCGAGGTGCTCGTGCGCAAGACCCGGCGGGCCGCGCGCCGCGAGCGCCTCGCGCACGTGCAGGTGTGCGGCGGCGTCGCCGCGAACCGCGGGCTGCGCGCGGCGATGCGGGCGGCCGGCGCCGAGGACGACTTCGCCGTGTACGTCCCGTCGCCCGCCCGCTGCACCGACAACGCCGCGATGATCGCCGCCGCCGGCTACCACCGCCTGCGCCGCGGCGAGCGCGCCGGCCTCGACCTCGGCGCGGTGGCGACCGTGCCCTTGCCGAACCGGAGGGCCGGTGCCGGCACCTGAGCGCCCCGGTCCCGCGTTCCCCGACGCGCGCGCGCTGCTCGAGCGCCACGGGCTGCGCGCGAAGAAGCACTTCAGCCAGAACTTCCTGACGTCGGAGCGGGTGTTCCGCGCGATCGTCGACGCCAGCGTCCGCTCCGACGACGACTGGGTGGTCGAGATCGGCGCCGGCCTCGGTACGCTGACCGCGCGGCTCGCCGAGCGGGTGCCCGAGGGCAAGGTGATCGCGCTCGAGCGCGACAAGGACATGGTGGCGGTGCTGAAGGCGGAGCTCGGCCACCTCGACACCGTCGAGGTCGAGGCGTGCGACGCGCTCCGCTACGACCTGACGGCGGTCGGGCGCTGGCGCGGCGACTCCATCGTCGTGTGCGGCAACCTGCCGTACCACATCGCGGCGCCGCTCCTGTTCCGCATCGTCGCCGCGCGCGCGCACGTCGCCCGCGC
The DNA here is from genome assembly GCA_035546475.1 of Kofleriaceae bacterium. Classification (GTDB taxonomy): domain Bacteria; phylum Myxococcota_A; class Polyangia; order Haliangiales; family Haliangiaceae; genus UBA2376. Next base: position 5,520 of record DASZXE010001096.1, on the reverse strand, counting down.
GGTCGTGATGGTGCAGAAGGAGATGGCGGACCGGATCGTCGCCGGGCCGGGCACCAAGGCGTACGGCGCGCTCGGCGTGATGCTGCAGACGTACGCGAGCTGCCGCGCGGTCGTGCAGGCGCCCGCCGGCGCGTTCACGCCGGCGCCGAAGGTCGACTCGGCGGTGGTGCGGCTCGACCTGTCGCCGCAGGCGCGCGTCGACGTCGTCGACGAGGAGCATTACCGCGCGGTCGTCCACGCGGCGTTCGGCCAGCGGCGCAAGACGCTGCGCAACGCGCTGCGGGCGGTCTACGACGAGGCCGCGGTCGCCGGTGCGCTGGCGGCGACCGGCATCGACGGCCAGCGGCGCGGCGAGACGCTCTCGCTCGCCGAGTTCGCGGCGCTCGCGCGCGCCATCCCGCGCGCCGCGCAGACCGGCATCATCGTCGAGGACCTGCGCAACACCCGAGGCGACGGCTGATCGGTCGCGCGTGGGCTCGCCACGGGCGCGACCGCGCGCGATACAAGGACGCATGCCGGAGCTGCCCGAGGTCGAGTCGGTCCGCCGCGCGCTGGTGCGCCAGCGCCTGCGCGGCGTGCGCGTCGCGCGCGTGCGCGGCAGCGGCAAGCCGCTCCGGCTCAACCGGCCGGCGCCGATCGTCGCGCTCGGCCGCGCGACCCGCGGGCGCGCGATCACCGGCGTGCGGCGGCACGGCAAGTACCTGCTCGTCGACGTCGAGGGCGGCCATGCCGTGCTCGTCCACCTCGGCATGACCGGCAACGTGCTCGTCGTGCAGCGCCGGACGCCGTGGGCGCCGCACACGCACGTCGTCCTCGAGCTCGCCGACGGGCGCGACCTGCGGTTCGTCGATCCGCGCCGCTTCGGCATGGTCGACCTGGTCGCGCGCGCCGACGAGCGCGAGCACCCGTCGCTCGCCGTGCTCGGCCCCGACCCGATCGCCGAGCGGGTCCACGTCGATCACCTGTGGTCGCGCGCCGAGGGCAAGACCGGGCCGGTGAAGACGTTCATCCTCGACCAGGGCGTGCTCGCCGGCGTCGGCAACATCTATGCGTCGGAGGCGCTGTGGCTCGCGCGCATCCCGCCGACGTTGCCGGCCGGCAAGCTCGGGCCCGAGCGGGCGCGCGCGCTGGCGGTCGCGATCGAGGAGGTGCTGCGGTTCGCCATCGACAACGGCGGCACGACGCTGCGCGACTTCGTCGACGCCGGGGGCGAGCCCGGCGAGAACGGTGACTACCTCCTCGTCTACGGCCGCGACGGCGAGCCGTGTCCGCGATGCGGGGCGCGCATCCGGCGGACCGTGCTCCAAGGGCGTGCGACCTACGCGTGTCCAACGTGTCAGCGTCGATGACGGTCTGAGCGAACGCTTGCGCGAGCGAACGAAGATGACTCCGGGTCCATGGCGCCGCGCCTCCGGTACGAGGCCTGTCTTCGCGCAGCGCCGCGAGGCGCCCGACCAACCGTCGTCCCTGCTCGAAGGTCGACCCGGTGTGACCCTCATCGACGCCGACGCCTCGTGTAAGCCGCGCGCGCGGCGGCCGTTGCCCGGATGGGGGGCGGTTTGCCCCCCAGGCGAGCCTTGCGGTAGTGTCGGCGCCAGGTCGTCCCGGGTTCCGGCGCCGCGCAACCGCGGGGATCTCCATCCCTTGGGTCCCCATTCTTTGGTCTCGAACGACCGCCGATCGTCACGATGCTGACCGCCGAGGCCGACGAAGACCTGATGGTCCGCTACCAGCGCGGCGAGGTCCGCGCGTTCGAGGTCCTCCTCGGGCGGCACCGCAAGCCGGTCTTCAACTTCATCCTGCGCTACGTCGGCGACAAGGAGACCGCCGAGGACCTGCTGCAGGAGACCTTCATGCGCGTCATCAAGGGCGCGGAGGCATACAAGCGGCAGGCCAAGTTCACGACGTGGCTTTACACCATCGCGAGGAACCTGTGCGTTGACCAGACGAGACGACGCAAGCACCGGCGCCACGCCTCGCTCGATGCCCCGATGGCGTCCGAGGCGGACAGTGGCACCTTGCTCGACGTCATCCCGGGCAACGAGATGGCCAGTGATCGCAAGAGCGTGAACAAGGAGCTGTACGCGCGCCTGCAGGGGGCGATCGCGTCGCTCGGCGAGGAGCAGCGCGAGGTCTTCCTCATGCGCGAGTTCCTCGACATGCCGTTCAAGCAGATCGCCGACGTGGTCGGCGTGCCGGAGAACACGGTGAAGAGCCGCATGCGCTATGCGCTCGAGAAGCTGCGGCTCGACCTCGACGAGTACAAGGACCTCGCGAAGGCGGTCCCGTAGGGAACGATGGCGACGACGGACGAGCTGGTGGCGGGTGACGACGCGATCCTCGCGGCGCTGTACGGCGACGACGCGGAGCGCGCCGCTGGCGGCGACGACGGCGACGCGCTCGACGCGGCGCAGCGGGCGACGCTGGCGTCCTGGCGCGAGGTGCGCGGCGTGGTGCGGCACGCGCGCGAGCAGGGCTTCGACGTCGACGCGCCGGCGGCGGGCACGCGCGGCTCGATGGAGCTGCTGATGGCGGCGGCGCGGGCGCACGCGCCGGAGCAGAAGCGCGGGCTGTTCGCGCGGCTGGCGGGCTGGCTGTCGACGATGGTCGCGCACCCGGCGATGGCGGGCGCGGCGGCGCTGGTGGTGGTCGGTGGCGCGGCGGGGGTGCTGTACCTGAAGGGGCACGGCGCGGTGGCGCGGCCGCCGGCAGCATCGCAGGCGCCGCTCGGCAAGGAGCGCTCGGCGCCGGCGGTGTCGGCGCCGAGCATGAGCGGCGAGGTCGGCGACACGCTCGGGCGCTACCAGGCGAGCGACCGGCCGGGGCCGTCGGTGCCAGCGGAGGCGAACGCGGGTGGGCTGTCGGCGGGCTCGGGGAGCGCGGCGGCGGCCTCGACGGGGACGGCGGCCGCGGGATCGGCGGCCGGATCCGCGACCGAAGGCGAGAACCTCGAGACGAAGACGGGCGGGACGACGATCGGCACGGACGAGGAAGACGACACCGGGAAGCGGCGCTCGTCGCACGGCGGCGGCGGACCTCCGGCCGGGGCGGCGGCGTCGACGACGAAGCCGGCGGCGCACGAGGCGCGGCCGGAGGCGCCAGGCCGGATGGGCGGCGAGGAGCAGCTCGACCAGGGGCTGGTGCGCGAGGGATCGACGGACGTGCCGTCCGCCGGTGGCGGCGCGGCCTCGCCGCCCGCGCCCGACGAGGCACCGCCGCCGGCGACGGAGCCAAGGCCCGAGCCGCAGGAGGCGCCAGCGCCACCGCCGCCACCGCCGTCGCAACCGACGCAACCGCCGCCACCGCCGACCACGGCGGCGCCGCGCCCGCCGTCGCCGAAGCCGACCGCGCAGATCGCGAGCGACGAGGCGTACGGCTCGACGAGCGCGAGGCGTGCACAGGCGGTGAAGCTCACGGCCCAGGCGCGCGCCGCGGCGAAGGCCGGCGACTGCGCGAAGGTGACGGCGCTGTCGCGCCAGGTCGCCTCGCTCGACGACGCCTACCATCGCGACGTCTTCGTCCGGGATCCGGACATCGCGAAGTGCCGCTGACCGCCCGTCGGGGTCGACGTCGACGTGCATGTCGACGTGGACGTCGAGGGTGGCATCGAGGTCGATGACTCGGGGTGGACGTCGAGGATGGCGTCGACGTCGACGGCGGCGGGGGCTACAGGGTGACGGACCAGCTCCGGCGGGCTTCGGGGGGGAGGTCGCCGAAGCTGGCGCGGTAGGCGCGGAGGAAGGCGCGGGTCCGGGCGTTCATGGAGCCGCCGCCGGCGACCTCGCCGAAGTCGGCGCGGTAGCGCGCGGCCATGCCGACGAACCAGGTGTCGCGCACGTCCTTGGCGACGACGGACGACCTCGCCGAAGTCGGCGCGGTAGCGCGCGGCCATGCCGACGAACCAGGTGTCGCGCACGTCCTTGGCGACGACCGACGCGGCGGCGACGGCGGCGTGGCGGTCCTCGCCGCGGTCGTCGAGGGTGGCATCGAGGTCGATGACTCGGGGGGGACGTCGAGGATGGCGTCGGCGTCGACGGCGGCGGGGGGCTACAGGGTGACGGACCAGCTCCGGCGGGCTTCGGGGGGGAGGTCGCCGAAGCGGGCGCGGTAGGCGCGGAGGAAGGCGCGGGTCTGGGCGTTCATGTAGCCGCCGCCGGCGACCTCGCCGAAGTCGGCGCGGTAGCGCGCGGCCATGCCGACGAACCAGGTGTCGCGCACGTCCTTGGCGACGACCGACGCGGCGGCGACCGCGGCGTGGCGGTCCTCGCCGCGATCGTAGGCGCGCACCTCGGGGAAGCGCTCGCGCAGGGGGCCGAACATCTGCGCGCCGTCGAGCAGGATGCGCGCGCACGGCGGCGCCTGCTCGATCATGCGCGTCGCGCGCTCGCGCTCGAGCACGTTGAGCTCGTTGTGGGCGACGCGCGCGTCGATCTCCAGCGCCTCGATCACCTCGACGGCGACGAAGCAGGCGCGCGCGCGCACCATCGTCGCCAGCTCGGCGCGGCGGGCGCGGGCGTCGGGGCCGACGCCGAACTGCTTGGAGTCGGCGAGGCCGGCGCGGCTGAGGGCGCGCGCCGCGGAGGTGTCGAGCGCGACCGCCGCCATCACCATCGGCCCGAGGATGGGGCCGCGGCCCGCCTCGTCGATGCCGAGCGTCACCTTGCCGCGGACCGACGGCGGCACGGTGGGGAGCCCGAGCTGCACGGCGTCGCGCCTGGCCTCACGCGGCGGAGCCGTTCGGGCTCGGGCGGGCTTCTTCACGGCCCCCGTTGTTACCCCCGGGCCCGACGATCCGGCTACGCAACTCGACGAGCGCGCGCGCGAGGCCGACGTCGAGATCGAGCTCGGCGACGTCGGCGGCGCCGGCGCGGCGATCGAGCTCCGCCTCGGCGCGCGCGTAGGCGGCGCGCGCGGCCCGGGTGAGCGGCTCGGCGACCACCGCCTCGAGGTCGGGCGCGATGCGGAACAGCGCGTGGTAGACCGAGTCGTCGCCGAGCTCGAGGCGCGGCAGGTCGTTGCGGAAGAAGCCGTCGACCGCGCCGCCGGCGAGGAAGCCGGCGACGTACGCGCGCGCGTGCGAGATCGGCGCGACGGCCGAGGCGACCGTGTCGCCGTCGAGGCCGGTCGGCGCGAGCGCGGCGCGGACCGCGGCGGCGATCCGCTTCTCGGACGCGAGCAGCATCGCCTCGTAACCGTCGGCGAGGAGCGCGATCAGGTAGTCGCGGTCGGCGGGCGTGGCCGAGTGGCTGCCGAACGGGAGCTGGCGCGGGCGCACCAGCTCGATGACCTCGCGGGCGGCGCGGCGGTAGAGCGCGACGATCTCCTCGGCGAGCGCGCGGCGCTCGGGGTCGACGAGGTCCTCGGCGAGGCGGCCGCCGGCCTCGGCGAGGCGATCGCGGCCGTCGCGCGCGTGGTCGCGGCGGTCGGCGATGCGGGCCCGCTCGGCCGCGAGGATGGCGCCGGCGGCGTCGAGGACGGCCGCGAGGCGGCGCGCGCACGCGGCGCGCTTGATCGCCCGCG
>DASZXE010001095.1:0-3400 GCA_035546475.1 Kofleriaceae bacterium | reverse complement strand
TCGCCGTGCGCGGTCACCAGCGCCGACAGGATCGCGTCGGGCCGGCGGTTGCGCGCCGCGGTCATCGCCTCGAGCGCGTCGGCCGCGACGGCGACCACGAAGCCGCGCTCGGCGAGGTGCGCGGTCAGCGCCCGCGCGTCCTCGCGGTGATGGTCGACGACGAGCACCGTCGGCGCCGCGCCCGCCGGCCGCCGGGGCGGCACGTCGGCGGGCAACAGCTCGCGCACGACCTCGAGCAGCCGCGCCGGCGAGACCGGCTTCACCAGCACCTGATCGAACGTGCGCTCGTCGCGCGCCTCCATCGCGTGCGAAGGCAGCCCGGTCACCGCGATGATCGGCAGCTCCTCGCCGCCCGGCAGCTCGCGCAGCGCGCGCACCAGGTCGAGCCCGCTCATGTCGCCGAGCACCAGGTCCTGGATCACCAGGTCGGGCAGCTCGGCGGTGGCGGCGGCGAGCGCGGCGCCGCCGTCCGCGTGATCGAGCACCGCGAAGCGCTCGCCCTCCAGCGTCAGGCGCAAGAGCTTGCGCATGAGCGCGTTGTCGTCGACGACCATCACCGTTCTTCGATTCACGTCGGGTTCCTCCCGCCTGTGCCACGGACCAGCGCCGCCACGAAGGCGGCGAATTGCGATGCATCGACCGGCTTGAGGAGGTGCGCGGCGCACCCGGCCTCGAGCGCCATCCGCTCGACCGCGACGTCGGCGAAGGCGGTCACCGAGATGATGAGCGGCACCTGACGATCCCACGGCGCGCTGCGCAGGAGCTGCACGAGGAGGAGCCCGCTCATCCGCGGCAGGATCAGGTCGGTGATCACGACCTGCGGCGCGAGCGTGTCGACGCGGGCCAGCGCCTCCTCGGCGCTCGTGGCCACGGTGACCTCGGCGCCTTCCTCCGACAGCAGCACCGTGAACAGCTTCGCGCTCGTCGCGTCGTCCTCGACGACGAGGATGCGGACGCCGGCCAGCTCGCCGTCGGGCCCGTGCGGTCGCGCGGGATCGGGCGTCGGCTCGCCGCCGTCGGGAGGCGCGGTCGAGCCGTTGCGGCGCCGCGGTGGGGTCGGGTTCGCGTACATCGCGCGAGCCTCACTGCGAGAACCGGGCCACGGCGCCGGCGACGCTCGTCGACGAGGGCGGGCCGTCCGATTTGCTTGCACTCCCAAGGGTTATGGTCGCGCCGCCATAGCTCTGGTGGCGGCGCCATGATGATCTCGACGAGCTGCGTCGTCGCGAGGCACCCCGGCGCGTCCACGCATCGGCCCGATCGTGGTTAGGTCTGGGTGTGACCCGCACGCTGCTGGTGATCGACGACGACGTCGTCAGCACGCGCCTGCTGAACGCCATCTTCGCGCGCGAAGGCGTCGAGGTCACCGCCGCGCACGACGCCGCCACCGGCCTCGTGCGGGTCGCGGCCGCCGAGCCCGACATCCTCTGTCTGGATCTCGGACTGCCCGACCTGCCGGGCATCGAGGTGCTCGAGCGCCTGCGCGCGTCGAACCCGGAGCTGCCGGTCATCATCCTCACGGCCAACGCCGAGGTCCGCACCGCGGTGCGCGCGACGCAGCTCGGCGCGTTCGACTACCTGACGAAGCCGATCGATCCGGACGAGCTGGTCGTCGTCGTGCGCCGCGCGCTCGAGCGGCGCGCGCTGCAGGCGGAGGTCGCCGATCTGCGCCGCCAGGTCGGGGAGGGCGGCGGCCTGGCGGTCCAGATGGGCTCGAGCCTCGCGATGCGCGAGATCCTCGAGCAGGTGCGCACGGTGGCGGCGTCGACCTTCACGGTGCTCGTGCTCGGCGAGACCGGCACCGGCAAGGAGCTGGTCGCCCAGGCCATCCACCGCCAGAGCGAGCGGCGCGCGCGGCCCTACATCGCGGTCGACTGCGGCGCCATCCCCGAGACGCTGCTGGAGTCGGAGCTGTTCGGTCACGAAAAAGGTGCGTTCAGCGGCGCCGAGCGAAAGAAGGAGGGTCGCTTCCATCTGGCCGAAGGCGGGACGCTTTTCCTCGACGAGATCGGCAACCTGCCGCTCGGGCTGCAGGCGAAACTCCTGCGCGTTCTCGAATCGCGTCAGGTGCAGGCGATCGGGGCGACCCGGACGCGCCCGCTGGATGTGCGGTTCGTGGCAGCGACCAACGTCGACCTCCAGCGGCGCGTCCACGAGGGGACGTTCCGCGCCGACCTCTATTTCCGGCTCGCGCAGTACACGATCACGCTGCCGCGGCTCCGCGACCGCCCCGCCGACGTGCCGTACCTGGCCGCTCGCTTCGTCGAGGAGGCGAGCATCGAGCTGCGCAAGCCCGTGCAGGGACTGGATCCCGAGGCGGTGGAGCTGCTCCAGCAGCAGGCGTGGCCGGGCAACGTGCGCGAGCTGCGGAACCTGGTCCGGCAGGCGGTGCTGACGACGAAGGAGCTGGTGGTCCAGGCGGCGGACCTCCGTCCGCTGCTCGGCCAGCCGGCGCCGGTCGTGGCGCTGCGCGCGTCGGAGGTGGCCGGCCGCTCGCTCAAGCAGATCGCAGACGAGGCGGCGCGCGAGGCCGAGCGCCAGGCGATCCAGGCCGTCCTGCGCGCGACGGGCGGCAACAAGAGCCAGGCCGCGAAGACCTTGCGCACCGACTACAAGACGCTGCACCTGAAGATGAAGCAGCTCGGCATCCGCGCCCGCGATTTCGGGCCCTGAGGCGCGCCGACGCAGGCCGCGCGCGCCCGCGAAGGCCGCGGCATGGAAGCTGCTACCGGATGTCGCAGCCCATGGCAGCCACCACCCTCTCGACCCGCACGGACGCTCTCGCGGGCGTCATCCACGAGCTTCGCACGCCGCTCAACGGCATCATCGGCTTCGCCGAGCTGATGCACGGCGGCAAGGCGGGGCCGATGCTCGACGTGCAGCGCGAGTACCTCGGCGACATCCTGACGAGCGCGCGCCAGCTCGTGCGGCTCATCGACGGCCTGCGCGCCGCGGTCGCCGCTGCCGACGACGGCGCGGTCCCGGCCGCCGTCGCGGTCGCGGTCGAGCCGGAGGTGTGCCGTGGCGGGTGAGCCGGTCCTGGTCGTCGATGACTATCCGATCAACCTCAAGCTGATGCGGCTACTCCTGCTCGACGAGGAGTACGACGTCCACACCGTGCACGACGCCGAGCAGGCGCTCGAGATCGTCGAGGCGGTGCGGCCGCGGGTGATCCTCACCGACGTGCGGCTGCCCGGCATGGACGGCCTCGAGCTCACCCGGCGGCTCAAGGCCGATCCGACGACGCGCGACATCCCGGTCGTCGCGGTCACCGCGCAGGCGCGCGAGGGGGACGAGGAGCTCGCGCTCGCCGCCGGCTGTGACGGCTACCTGCCGAAGCCGATCGACGTCGACGCGCTCACCGAGCTCGTCGCGCGCTGCACCGGCCGCATCACGGTCC
>DASZXE010001094.1:0-1599 GCA_035546475.1 Kofleriaceae bacterium | reverse complement strand
CGCACCGTCGCCGATCCGACCTACCTCGCGTGGCGCGCGCGGCTGGCCGGCGACCGGGCGTAGGCGCCGCGGAGCCGGGGCGCCGATGGCGGGCGCGTCGCACGCCGTGATAGGGTCGGCGCTGCATGTACCTCGGAGTCGTCACCGGCACCGTCGTCGCCGAGCGCAAGGCGGCCGGCCTGGAGGGCCAGAAGCTGCTCCTCGTCCAGCCGGTCGACGACACCGGCCGCTCGACCGGCGACGTCCAGGTCGCGGTCGACACCGTGCAGGCAGGTGTCGGCGATCGCGTCTACCTGGTCGGCTCGCGCGAGGCCGCGCTGGCGCTGACGCCGTGGTTCGTGCCGGTCGACGCCGCGATCGTCGGCATCGTCGACGACGTCTACACGCCGGAGCGCGCCGCGGCGCCTCCGGCCGAGGCGAGCCCCGTACCGACCGGCGCCACGCCCGCCGCCGAGGGCAAGCCGGACGGCGACCGCGCCGCCGCGCCGCCGCGCCGCCCGATGGCCAGCGTCCCGCCCGGAGCCGGCAAGTGAGGCTCTGCCGCGTGCTCGGCAACATCACGGCGACGGTGAAGCACCCCGCGTTCGCCGGCCGCACGCTGCTGGTCGTCCAGCCGCTCGACGAGCAGGGCAAGGACACCGGCGACGCCTTCGTCGCGATCGATCATGCCCAGGCGGGCGCCGGCGATCGCGTCCTCGTCCTCACCGAGGGCAACGGTGTCCGCCAGATCCTGAAGATGGGCGACCAGGTGCCGATCCGCTCGATCGTCGTCGGCATCGTCGACGCCGTCGACGTCGGAGGCGCCCCGTGACGGCCGGCCGCGACGAGCGGGGCGGCGGGCGACGCGCCTCGCGAAGCGCTCGCGGCTCCCGGGCGCGGCGCGCGAGCAGGCCCGGACGATGACGATGATGACGCCGAGCCTGCGGGCCCGCACCGCCGCGATCTCGCGCGAGCTGCACGCGCGCGGCTGGGTCGCCAACCACGACGGCAACGTCACGGTGCGCGACGGCGCGCGCTACCTGGCGACGCCGACCGCGACGTCGAAGCGGCTGATCGGCGACCGCGACCTGCTCGAGCTCGACGCCGCCGGCAAGGTGGTCGGCGCCGGCCGCGTGTTCGGCGAGCTCGGCCTGCACCTCGCGGTCTACGCGCGCCGCCCCGACGTCGGCGCGGTCGTGCACGCGCACCCGCCGCACGCGACCGCGATCGCCTGCGCGCGCGGCGGCCTCGCCGATCACCCGATCGCGCGGCCGTTCATCGCCGAGGCGCTGGTGTCGCTCGGGCCGATCATCCCGAGGCTCGCGTTCGCGCCGCCCGGCGAGCCCGCGGTCGCCGCGCTGGCGCCGTGGTGCGAGGAGGTCGACGCGGTGCTGCTCGGCGGCCACGGCGTCCTGGCGTGGGGCGCCGACGTCGAGGTCGCCTTCCTCCGCCTCGAGCTGGTCGAGCACCTGGCGCGCATCGCGCTGGCGGCGGCGCCGCTCGGCGGCGTCGAGCCGCTGCCGGCGTCGTGCATCCCGGCGCTGCTCGCCGCGCGCGCGAAGGCCGGCATCGGCCGTGCCGCGGAGCGCGCGGTCGAGCTGGCGAAGGACCTCGAGCGCC
>DASZXE010001093.1:0-1960 GCA_035546475.1 Kofleriaceae bacterium | reverse complement strand
CGACGCCTCGTTCGCGCGCGGGCCGGCCCACGGATCGCTCGCGGTGCCGTGGCCCTGGTGGCGCAGCTCGGCGACCTGCGCCTCCAGCCCGCGGTTCTGGTGGTACAGCCAGCCGGCCGCCGCGGCCGCGAGCACCGCGGTCAGGACCGGCAAGGTCGTTCGGAGCCCCATCGGCCCGAGGCTAGCAGCCCCCGCGTCACGGACGTAGCGGCGTCTGCACGCACGGCTCGAGCGGCGTGCCGTCGGGGAGCCGCGGGCAGAGCTCGATGCCGCCCGGGTAGATGGTGACGAGCACGTAGTGGTGCGCCGACGCGATCGCCTGGACGCCGTCGTCGCCCGGGCAGCGCGGGCGGTGCGGCACGCCGCAGCGGGGCGTGTAGAGCGGCGCGCCGCCGCCGCCGCTGACGAGGTACGGCAGGCCGTGGGCGAGGCCGCGCTGGTAGAGGTGATCGTGGCCGGAGAACATGAGGGCGACCCGGTGGCGGACGAGGATCGGCACGTAGTCGCGCACCGCCGTCGGGTTGCCGCCGTGGGTGCCGCGCGAGAACGGGCCGTCGTGGGCGAAGACGAGGACGCAGCGGGCGCCGGCGGCGGCGTCGAGGTCGCGCTCGAGCCACGCGCGCTGCGACGGCTCGTCGTAGGCGTTGGAGTCGAGCGCGACGACGTGAACGTCGGCGACGTCGAAGCTGTACCAGGCGCCGCCGGGCGGCCTGTCGGGCGGACCGGGCGGCAGCGCGAAGCGATCGCCCCAGCGGCGCGCGCGATCGCCGGCGGCGCCGACGTCGTGGTTGCCCTCGGTCGGGTAGTACGGCGTGGTGGCGAGGAGCGGCCCGGCGATGGCGAAGAAGCGCTGCCAGTCGGCCTCGTCCGTTCCGCGGAGGACGAGGTCGCCGGTGGAGAGCACGAGGTCGGGCGCGTCCTCCTCCATGCGGGCGATGAGCGCGGCGTGGACGTCGTGGCCGCCGCGGACGTCGCCGTAGACGGCGACGCGGATGACCGCGCCCGGCCGCGGCGCGGTCGCGAGCGCGCTCTCGGCGGCGAGCACGCCGTCGACGGTGACGCGGTAGCGGACGCGGGTGTCGGGCGGCAGGCCGCTGAGCTCGGCGACGTGGCGGCGGCCGTCGGAGGTCATGGTGGCGACGTGCGGCGGCGCGGCGGCGGCGGCGTTGGCGTCGTTGGCGTTGGCGTTGGCGTTGGCGTTGGCGTTGGCGGTGGCGTCGGCGTTGGAGTTGGCGCTGGGGTTGGCGTTGGCGTTGGCGTTGGCGGTGGCGTTGGCGTCGTTGGCGGCGCGGTCGGTGACGCCGGTGTCCCAGGTGACGGCGACGGTGGCGGGCCCGTCGGTCTCGACGACGACGGTGGCCGCGGTGGGGCCGACGCGCTGGACCATCGGGCCGACGACGATCGCGGCCGAGCGGCGGGCGGCGACCTCGAGCTCGAGCTGCGCGGCCGCCGACTGTCCGGACGGCCGGACGAGCGCGGCGATGACGTTCGCGCCGGGACGCAGCAGCCCCGGGACGACCGGGACGTAGAACGTCTCCCACTCGGGGCCGTGCGGCCGCGAGGCGAGCGCGAGCGCGGCGCCGCCGGGGGCGAGGCCGCGGCGCACCACCGGCAGGCCGTTGATCCAGACGGCGAGGCCGTCGCGGTAGCGGGCGCGGACCTCGACGACGCGCAGGTCGCGCTGCGCGGGCTCGAGGGTGAACGTGCCGACGGCCCACAGGGCGCCGATGCGCCGGCCCGCCGGCGGCTCGCGCGGCGGCACCGACAGCGACGACAGGTCGGCGCCCTGCAAGGCGAGCGGCCAGCCGGCGGGCGGGAGCCCGGCGGGCAGGTCGCCCTCGAGCGAGGGCACCGGCGGCGCGTGCGCCGGATCGCGGGCGCCGTCGAGCTGGGCGAGCGCGATCGCCGGCACCGTCCGCGTCAGCGCCGGGACCTCGACCCAGCGGACCGCGAGCGGCGC
>DASZXE010001092.1:0-10794 GCA_035546475.1 Kofleriaceae bacterium | reverse complement strand
ATGTGGGCGGCGGCGAGCGCGAGGCGGGTGTCGTCGTCGAGCGCGCCCTCGACGCCGAGGACGAGCGGCGGCCCGGCGTCGCCTTCGTCGCCTCCGTCGCCTGCGTCGTCGACCAGCGCGATGGCCCCCGGCGGCAGCGTGGCGGCGGCGACGTCGGTGACCGTCGACGGCGCGCGGGTCGCGCGCGGGCGCAGCCGCAGCGGCGTGGCGGGCGCGTCACCGGCGGCGATCGTGCCGAGCGCCGCCACGACCTGCGCCGCGGTCGGCCGCAAAGGAGGGCTCTTGCTCAGCATCGTGCGCAACAGCTCGTCGAGCGCGACCGGCGGCGGCGGCGACAGCTCGAGCTCGCGCAGCGGCACCGCCGGCGCGTAGGCGTGGCGGGTGATGACCTCGGTCACGCTACCGACGAACGGCGGGCGCCCGGCGACGAGCTCGTAGAGCGTGCAGCCGAGCGAGTAGACGTCGCTCGGCGGCCCGACGGCGCGGCCGCGCGCCTGCTCGGGCGACATGTACGCGGGCGTGCCGCCGAGCACGCCGTCGGCGGTCAGCCGCCCGAGCGACGTCTGCGCGTCGGCGATGAACGCCAGCCCGAAGTCGACCACGCGCACCCGCGGCGCGCCGGCGTCGCCGACCCCGCCGGGATCGTGAAGCGAGCCGGACCCTGGCTCCGCGGCAGCGACGGCGGCCGTTCCTCGTCGGGCGGACCGCTCGAGGGCGGGCGGCCCGGCTTGCCCGCCGACCAGGAAGATGTTCTCCGGCTTGATGTCGCGGTGGACGAGGTTGATGCGGTGGGCGGCGTCGAGGACGACCGCGATCTGGGCGGCGAGGTCGAGGGCGAGCGCGCGCGGCAGCGGCCCGGCGGCCTGGCGGGCGCGCAGCGTCTGGCCGACGAGCAGCTCCATCGCCAGGTAGAGGCCGGCCGACGAGTCGCCGAAGTCGAGGATGCGCACCGCGCCCGGGTGGCGCAGGCTGGCGGCGACGCGCGCCTCGCGCAGGAAGCGAAGCTGCGCGTCCTCGCGGTCGGCGAGCATCGGGTGCATCAGCTTGAGCGCGACCGGCCGGTCGAGGTCGAGCTGCACCGCCCGCCACACCTGCCCGGTCGTGCCCTCGCCGAGCACCCGCTCCAGCCGGTACTTGTCGGCGAGGACCACGCCTGGCTGCACGCGCGCAGTATACGCCGCCCACGCCCGCCGCTGGTCACCGCCAACGCCGTTGCCCCCGGCGCCGCCGCGCCAACCCGATTGGCGCACCCTCCGCGCGCGCTGCTCGCAACCCGCAGCCACGACGCGGCGGCGTGCATGGTCACGGCCTTGCATGCGCTCTCACCCGCATGCTCCGTCGTTCGCTCGCCACCGCGTTCGCCGGCGGCGCCCTCGGCGCGCTCGCGGTCGCGTGCACCGACGGGCCCGACGCGCGGGCCGACCTGCCACCGACGAGCCTGGTCGAGACCTGGACCCTGCCGATGCCGGTCCGCGACAAGTACGATCTCCTCTTCGTCATCGCCGACTCGTCGTCGATGGCCGGCGAGCAGGCGGCGCTGGCGGCCAACGCACCGGTGTTCATGCAGGTGCTCCAGCAGGTCGAGGGCGGCCTCGCGGATGTCCACATCGGCGTCGTGACGGCCGATGTCGGCGTCGCGGGTGCCACCGGCGTGCCCGGCTGCACGCCTGCCGGCGACGACGGCGAGCTCCTCGCGCCGGCCGCCTGCGGCGTCGACGGCCGCTTCATCTCCGATGTCTCCGACGGCGAGGGCGGCCGTGTCCGCAACTACAGCGGCGCGCTCGATCAGACGTTCGCGTGCCTCGCGCGCGTCGGCACGCGCGGCTGCGGCTACCAGATGCCGCTCGAGGCGATGCGCCGCGCGCTCGCACCGGGCAAGAACCCCGGCTTCTTGCGATCGTACGCGAGGCTGGTGGTGATCATCATCGCCGACCAGGACGACTGCTCGACGACGAACGCGAGCCTGTTCGCCGATCCGTCGGCGGGCCTGTCGTCACCGCTCGGTCCGCTGTCGCCGTTCCGCTGCTTCGAGCAGGGCATCGTCTGCGACGGTGGCGGCGATCCGCGCGCCTCCGGCACCAGGACCGGCTGCCACCCGCGCGCCGGTGCACCGTACCTCGTCGGGCTCGACGACTACGCGACGTTCCTGACGGGGTTGAAGCCCGATCCGTCCTCGGTGATGGTGAGCGTCGTCGCCGGTCTCGACGACCCCCGGCACACCGTCGTCGTCGGTCCCGATCCGCAGCGCCCCGCGGATCCGGCGGTGGAGCGCTCGTGCTACCGCGACGATCCCGCGGATGCGAACGATGGCGCGACGCCGCCGATCCGGCTGGCGGCGTTCCTCCAGGCGTTCCCCAACCGCCGGAGCTTCGTCTCCATCTGCGGTCCTGCGTACACGGACGCGCTCACCAACCTCGGCGCACGCATCGGGCCCGCGATCGGCGATCCGTGCGTGCGCCATCCGCTCGCCGATCGCAACGCCGGCTTGCCGGGACTGCAGCCGGAGTGCTCGTTCAGCGTCGTCGGGCCGTCCGCCGTCGATGCAGCGCCGCGCGAGCGCGTGCTGCCGCCGTGCGCCGCCGACAGCGGCCCACGCTGCTGGGAGCTGGTCCCGCGCCAGGGCGAGTGCGTCGACACGCCCGACCACCTCTCGATCGGCCTGCGCGCCGGCGGCCCCGATCCGCTCGGCGGTTGGGTTCACGGCCAGTGCGTCGTCCGCTGACCGCGCGACCGCCAACCCGGTTGCGCGCGCCGCCTCGTCCCGCAACTCGCTTGGCGCGGGCGACGTGCGCGTGGACAGCAAGTCGCCGGAACCACGCGCGGCCGTGCTGGTCGCGTCCTTGCATTCCTCGTCGACGAATGCGTCGACGCCTGCTCACCGCGGTCTCGCTCGCCGTCGCCGCGCTCGCCGCCGCGTGCAGCACCGACGGCAGCGATCCGTCGGTCATCCTGCCCGAAGCGCCGCACGACAGCCTGGTCGAGAAGCACGGCTGGTTCCGCCCGCCGAAGGCCGACCTGGATCTCCTGTTCGTCGTCGCCAACGCCCCTTCGATGAGCGGCAAGCAGCGCGTCTTCGCCGCCAACGCGCCCGCGTTCGTCGACCTCCTCCACCAGATCCAGGCCGGGCTGCCGAGTGTCCACATCGGTGTCATCTCGGCCGACGTCGGGGTGGCCGGCGCGAGCGGCGTGCCCGGCTGTACCGCCGACGGCGACGACGGCGAGCTCCTCGCGCCGGCCGCCTGCGGCGTCGACGGCCGCTTCATCTCCGATGTCTCCGACGGCGAAGGCGGCCGGGTTCGCAACTACAGCGGCACGCTCGAGGAGGCGCTCGGCTGCGTCGCGCAGGTCGGCGCCCGCGGGTGCGACTACCAGATGCCGCTCGAGGCCATGTATCGCGCGCTGCAAGCCGGGCAAGAACCCCGGCTTCCTCCGGCCCGATGCGTACCTCATGGTCGTCATCGTCGACGACGAGGACGATTGCTCGACGACGAACGCCGGCCTGTTCGCCGACCCGGCCGCGGGCCTGGCGTCACCGCTCGGTCCGCTGTCCCTGTTCCGCTGCTTCGAGCAGGGCCTCGAGTGCGATGGCGCCGCCGATCCGCGCGCCTTCGGGACCCGCACGAACTGTCATCCACGCGCGCCGTCGCCGTACCTCGCCGAGCTCGATCGCTACGTGACGTTCCTGAAGACCCTCAAGGAGGACCCCTCGCTGGTGATGGTGTCGGTCATCGCCGGCCTCGACGACCCGCAGCACACCGTCGTCGTCGGTCCCGATCCGCAGCGGCCCGCGTACCCGGCGGTGCAGCCGTCGTGCTACCGGACCGACCCCACCGTCCTCGGCGACGGCGCCACCCCGCCGATCCGGCTGTCCGCGTTCGCGCACCGCTCCGTGAATCGCTGGACGCTCACGTCGATCTGCGGCGCGTCGCTGACCGGGGCGCTGGAGAACCTCCTCTACGACGGCCTCGTCCGCTACGGCGATCCGTGTCTCCTGCACCCGCTGGCCGATCGCAACCCGGACCTACCCGGCACGCAAGCGGAGTGCTCGTTCACCGCGGTGACGCACGGACCGGACGATGCCTTCCACGACCACGTGCTGCCGGCCTGCGCCGACACCGACGGCACCGGTCGCTGCTGGGAGCTCCTCGCGGAGCCGACCGAGTGTCCCGACACGCCCGAGCACCTCGCCATCCACGTCGAGGAGAACGTCGCCGATCCGGTCGGCGGCCGCGGCATCGTGCAGTGCGTGGTCCAGTAGCGCGCCGCCGCCGCGCCCTGGCGTGACCCCGGCCGCCCGATGCCGCGGCGCGGGGCCGGCTTGCACGATCGCGGGCATCCTGGTACCCAGGGCCGGCCGGCGCGGGCCGGCGCGCCATGATCGATCGGTACAGCCGCCCCGAGCTCGCCGCGCTGTGGTCGGACGGCGCGCGCTACGCGACCTGGCTCGATGTCGAGCTGGCGGTGTGCGCCGCGATGGAGGCCGCCGGCCGCGTGCCCGCCGGCACCGCCGCCACCGTGCGCGAGCGCAGCGAGGGCCGGCTCGACCCGGCGCGCATCCTCGCCCACGAGGCCGTCACCCGCCACGACGTGATCGCCTTCCTCACCCACGTCGAGGAGCTCGCCGGCGAGCCGGCCCGCTGGCTCCACCTCGGCATGACGTCGTCGGACGTCCTCGACACCGCGCTCGCGCTGCAGACCCGCCGCGCGCTCGACGTCATCCTCGACGGCGTCGACCGGCTGCGCGCCGCGCTCGCCGCCAAGGCCCGCGCGCACGCGACCACGCCGATGATGGGCCGGTCGCACGGCATCCACGCCGAGCCGATCACCGCCGGGCTCACCTTCGCCCGCTGGTACGCCGAGGTCGGCCGCGCCCGCGCCCGCCTGGTCGCCGCCCGCGCCGCGATCTCGGTCGGCAAGGTCGCCGGCGCCGTCGGCGTCTACGGCAACCTCGATCCGGCGATCGAGCGGGCGGCGCTCACCGTCCTCGGCCTCGAGGCCGAGACCGTCGCCACCCAGATCGTCGGCCGCGATCGCCACGCCGAGGCGCTCGGCGCGCTCGCGCTGCTCGGCACCGCGATCGAGCAGCTCGCGCTCGGCGTCCGCCACTGGCAGCGCACCGAGGTGGGCGAGGCGGAGGAGGGCTTCGGCGCCGGCCAGAAGGGCTCGAGCGCGATGCCGCACAAGAAGAACCCGATCCTGTCGGAGAACCTGACCGGGCTCGCGCGGCTCCTGCGCGGCTACGCCGGCGCCGGCCTCGAGGACGTCGCGCTGTGGCACGAGCGCGACATCTCGCACTCGTCGGTCGAGCGGGTCGCCTTCCCCGACGCGACGACGCTCGCCGACTTCATGGTCGCCCGCGCGACGAAGCTGGTCGCCGAGCTGGTCGTCCATCCCGAGCGGATGCTCGCCAACCTGAACGCCTCGGGCGGCCTCTGCTTCTCCGAGGCGGTGCTGCTCGCGCTGGTCGGCAAGGGGCTGCGCCGCCAGGAGGCGTACGTGTTCGTGCAGCGGTGCGCGCACGCCGCGCTCGCCGAGGGCGCGGCCACCGGCGGCGGTCCGCGGCCCGGACGGTTCCGCGCGCTGCTCGGCGCCGACCCCGACGTGACCCGCCACCTGTCGGCCGAGGAGCTCGACGGCTGCTTCGATCTCGCCCACCACCTGCGCCACGCGCCGGCGATCCTCGATCGCGCGCTCGGCGCCTCCGACCCGCCGCTCTGACCCGCGAGGCCCCCATGCACGCCGACCAGCTCGACACCGCGCTCCACGCCCAGCTCGGCGCCACGCTGACCGGCACCACGTGGACGGCAATGCGGGGGCGCGGCCCGCTCCGCCGCTACGACGGCAAGGTGCGCGACTGCTACATCGACGACGCCGCCGGCGAGCGGGTCATCGTCGTCACCGATCGCATCAGCGCGTTCGACGTGGTGCTCGGCACCATCCCGAGCAAGGGCCTCGTGCTGAACCAGCTCGCCCGCTACTGGTTCGACGAGACGAGGCACCTGGCGCCGAACCACCTGCTGGCGGTGCCGGATCCGAACGTGATGGTCGTCCGCGAGTGCCGGCCGCTGCCGGTCGAGCTGGTGATGCGCGCGTACCTGACCGGCGTGACGTCGACGTCGGTGTGGCGCGCTTACGAGCGCGGCGACCGGGTCTTCTGCGGCCACCGGCTGCCCGACGGCCTGAAGAAGAACCAGCCGCTGCCGGCGCCGATCCTCACGCCGTCGACGAAGGCGGCCAAGGGCGGCCACGACGTCTCGGTGTCGCGCGAGGAGCTGCTGGCCGGCGGCGCGATCGGCGCGCGCGACTTCGACCGCGCGGCCGCGATCGCGGCGACCCTGTTCGCGTTCGGCCAGGCACGCGCCGCCGAGCGCGGCCTCATCCTCGCCGACACCAAGTACGAGATGGGGGTCGACGCCGCCGGCGAGATCGTCGTCATCGACGAGATCCACACGCCCGACTCGTCGCGCTACTGGTTCGCCGACGACTACCAGGCGCGGCTCGACGCCGGCCAGGAGCCGCGCAGCCTCGACAAGGAGTACGTGCGCCGCTACCTCGTCGAGGAGGCCGGCTACGGCGGTGACGGCCCGCCGCCGCCGCTGCCCGACCGGGTGCGCGTCGAGGCGGCGCGCCGCTACCTCGCCAGCTACGAGCAGCTCACCGGCCGCGCGCTCGACCCGATCCCCGGCGATCCGGTGGCGCGCATCGCCGCCGCGCTGGGGGCGACTTGAGCCTGACCGTCGTCGTCCTGGCCGGCTCGCCGGCGAGGACGCCGGCCCGGCTCGCGGCGCAGCTCGCGCGCGTGCGGCAGGCCAACCCGGGCGTCACCGCGCTCGCCGCCCGCTTCGTCCACCTGGTCGCCGCCGCGCGCCGGCTCGACGCCGCCGAGCACGCGCTGCTCGAGCGCCTGCTCGAGTACGGGCCGCGCGACGACGGCGCGGCGCCGGTGACGCCGTCGCTGGTCCGGCTGGTCGTGCCGCGGCTCGGCACGATCTCGCCGTGGTCGTCGAAGGCGACCGACATCGCCCACACGTCGGGGCTGACCGCCGTCGTGCGCCTCGAGCGCGGCGTCGCGTGGGCGATCGCCGGCGACGTCGACGATCGCCACGCGCTCGACCGCGCGCTCGCCGATCGGATGACCGAGTCGGTGATCGATCCGGCCGAGGCGGGCGCGACGATGGCGCACGCCGGCGTCGCGCGGCCGCTGCGCACGATCGTCCTCGGTCACGAGCCGCGCGGCGCCATCGCCGACGCCGACCGCGAGCTCGGCCTCGCGCTGGCGCCCGACGAGATCGACTACCTCGCGGCGGCGTACGAGCAGCTCGGCCGCGATCCCACCGACGTCGAGCTGATGATGTTCGGCCAGGCCAACAGCGAGCACTGCCGGCACAAGATCTTCAACGCCCGCTTCATTGTCGACGGCGTGGCGCAGGACCGCTCGCTCTTCCAGCTCGTCAAGGCGTCGACCGCCGCCGCGCCCGACGGCGTGCTGTCGGCCTACAGCGACAACGCCGCGGTCTTCGCCGGCCCCGACGGCGACCGGTTCTTCGCCGACCCGGGCGATCGCGTCTATCGCGCGCACCGCGAGCCGGTCCACGTGCTGCTGAAGGTCGAGACCCACAACCATCCCACGGCGATCGCGCCGTTCCCCGGCGCCGCGACCGGCAGCGGCGGCGAGCTGCGCGACGAGGGCGCGACCGGCCGCGGCGCGCGCCCGAAGGCCGGCGTCGTCGGCTTCACGGTGTCGAACCTGCACCTGCCGGGCGCCGAGCGGCCGTGGGAGCGGCCGGCGGCGCGGCCGGCGCGCATCGCGTCGCCGCTCGACATCATGCTCGACGGTCCGCTCGGCGCCGCGGCGTTCAACAACGAGTTCGGCCGGCCGGCGATCGGCGGCTACTTCCGCACGTTCGAGCTCGAGGTCGCCGGCGCGCGCGGCCCCGAGGTGCGCGGCTACCACAAGCCGGTGATGATCGCCGGCGGCGTCGGCAACGTGCGCCCGCCGCACGTCCACAAGGCCGACGTCGTCGACGGCGCGCCGCTCGTCGTCCTCGGCGGGCCGGCGTTGCTCATCGGCCTCTGCGGCGGCGCGGCGTCGTCGAGGGCGCAGGGCGCGTCGCACGAGGAGCTCGACTTCGCGTCGGTGCAGCGCGACAACGCCGAGCTCGAGCGGCGCTGCCAGGAGGTGATCGACGCCTGCAACGCGCTCGGCGACGCGACGCCGATCCTGTCGATCCACGACGTCGGCGCCGGCGGGCTGTCGAACGCGCTGCCCGAGCTGGCGCACGGCTCCGGCCGCGGCGCGACGCTCGACCTGCGCGCGATCCCGTCGGGCGACCCGGCGATGTCGCCGGCGGAGCTCTGGTGCAACGAGGCGCAGGAGCGCTACGTGCTCGCCCTGGTGCCGGGGCGCGAGGCCGACTTCGCCGCGATCTGCGCGCGCGAGCGGGCGCCGTGGGCGGTGCTCGGCCACGCGACCGCCGCGCCCCACCTGCGCGTCGACGATCCGCTGCACGGCGTGCCGCCGGTCGACGTGCCGATGGACGTCATCCTCGGCAAGGTGCCGCGGATGGAGCGGACCGCGACGCACGAGCCGGCGCCGCGCGTGCCGCTCGACCTCGCCGGCGTCACCGTCGAGTCGGCGCTCGAGCGCGTGCTGCGGCTGCCGGCGGTCGCCGACAAGACGTTCCTCGTCACCATCGGCGATCGCTCGGTCGGCGGCCTGGTGATGCGCGAGCCGATGGTCGGCCGCTGGCAGGTGCCGGTCGCCGACGTCGCGGTGACCGCCACCGACTTCACCGGCGCCACCGGCGAGGCGATGGCGATGGGCGAGCGGTCGCCGGTCGCGCTGCTGTCGCCGGCGGCGGCGTCGCGCCTCGCGATCGCCGAGGCGATCACGAACCTGCTGGCGGCGCCGGTCGCCGCGCTCGGCGACGTCCGGCTGTCGTGCAACTGGATGGCGGCGGCCGGCTGGCCCGGCGAGGACGCCGGCCTCTACGACGCCGTGCGCGCGGCGGGCGCGGACCTGGCGCCGGCGCTCGGCCTCGCGATCCCGGTCGGCAAGGACTCGATGTCGATGAAGACGGTCTGGTCCGACGAAGCCGGCCCGCACGCGGTCGTCTCGCCGATCACGCTGGTCGTCACCGCCGCCGCGCCGTGCACCGACGTCGCGCGCGTGCTCACCCCGGAGCTCGGCTTCGACGACGAGGTGACCGAGGCGATGATGGTCGTCGTCGAGCTCGGCGGGGCAGGGCGCGTGCAGCGGCGGCTCGGCGGCTCGGCGCTGGCGCAGGTGTATGGCCAGCTCGGCGACGTCGCGCCCGACCTCGACGATCCGCAGGTCCTGGTCCGCGCGTTCGCGGCGGTGAACGAGGTGCGCGACCTCCTGCTCGCCTACCACGACCGCTCCGACGGCGGCGCGATCGTGGCGCTGCTCGAGATGGCGTTCGCGTCGGGCGCCGGGATGCTCGTCACCTTGCCGAAGGGCGTCGAGCCGCTGGCCGCGCTGTTCAGCGAGGAGCCGGGCTTCGTCCTCGCGTTCCGGCCGGAGCACCTGCCGGCGGTGACCCGCGCGCTGCTCGCCCACGACCTCTGGCTGCGCATCTCGATCAACGCCGTCGCGTACAAGGCCCCCGCCGCCGACGCCGGCGATGCCGACGACACCGACGCCGACGATGCCGCCGACGCTGGCGATGCCGACGGCGCCGACACCGACGAGCGCTTCGTCGTCCGCGATGCCGCCCGCACCGTCCTCCTCGATCGTCCGCTCGCCGAGCTGCGCGCCCTCTGGTCCGACACCACCTGGCGCCTGCAGCGCCTGCGCGACGACCCGGCCTGCGCCGACGAGGAGCACGCCGCCCGCACCGACGCCGCCGACCCCGGCCTGACCACGCGGCTCACCTTCGACCCCGACCATCGCCCGGCCGCGCCGTTCCTCCACGCCGGCGCCCGCCCGCGCGTCGCCATCCTCCGCGAGCAGGGCTGCAACAGCCAGCTCGAGATGGCGCACGCCTTCACCGCCGCCGGCTTCGAGGCCGTCGACGTCCACATGACCGACCTCCACGGCGGCCTGCGTCTCGACGGGTTCCGCGGCCTCGTCGCCGTCGGCGGCTTCTCCTACGGCGACGTCCTCGGCGCCGGCCTCGGCTGGGCGAAGTCGCTCCTCTACGGCCCGGCCGCGCGCGCCTCGCTGTCGGCGTTCCTCGCGCGGCCGGACACCTTCGCCCTCGGCGTTTGCAACGGCTGCCAGATGATGGCCGCGCTGCGCGAGCTCGTCCCCGGCGCCGAGCGCTGGCCGCGCTTCGTCCGCAACCGCAGCGAGCAGTTCGAGGCCCGGCTGTCGATGGTGGAGATCCTGCCGTCGCCGTCGATCTTCTTCGCGGGCATGGCCGGCTCGCGCCTGCCGATCGTCGTGTCGCACGGCGAGGGCCGCGCCGAGCCCGACCGCCCCGACGACCTCGACGCGCTCGCCGCCGCCGGGCTCGTGGTCGCCCGCTTCGTCGACGGCCACGGCGCCGTCGCGACGCGCTACCCGGCGAACCCGAACGGCAGCCCGGGCGGCGTCACGGCCCTCACCGTCCCCGACGGCCGGGTGACGATCCTCATGCCGCACCCCGAGCGCTCGGCCCGCCCGCACCAGCCGACCTGGCGCCCGCGCGCCTGGGGCCCGCGCTCCCCGTGGGCCCGCCTCTTCGACAACGCCCGCGCCTGGGTCGGGTGACCCCCGCCCGGCATCACAACCGCCGAGGGTCAGCCGCGAGCGACTCGAGCGCAGCGAGGACAGGGGCATCCCCGCGACGA
>DASZXE010001091.1:0-2055 GCA_035546475.1 Kofleriaceae bacterium | reverse complement strand
GTCATCGACGGCGGCGCCGGCGGCGGCTGCGGCGAGGTGGCCGGGACGGCGGCGAGCGGCACGGCGCGCGCGGCCCGCGCGGCGGCGGTGGAGGCAGGCGCGGTCGCCGGCGCGGCGGCGGGGACGGCGGCGAGCGCGGGTGGCGCCGGCGGCTTCGCGGCTGCCTTCGCCGAGCGGCGGATGACGAGGCGGTGGCCGGCGGCGGTCAGCTCGACCGTGACGGTGACGGCGTCGCCGGCCGCCGACACGTACGCGTAGTCGCCGCTGCGGCGCGCGTCGAGCTCGCCGCGCGCCTCGGCCGGGACGACGTCGGCGACGAAGCTCGCGACCATCGCGGCGTCGAGGGCCGGCATCGCCATCGGCTCGGCGTTGCCGGCGCGCCGCAGGGACGGCGCCTGGCCGGTCGTCACCACCATCGCCTCGGCGTCGCGGAGGATCATCACGCGCAGGAGCGAGTCGATGGCGGCCACGGCCTCCGATCTTGCACCGGCCGTGCCGCTTGTCGACCGCGCGGGCGCGCGAGAGGCCGCCGGAGATGCACGGGCGCGCGGCGCCGCCAGCGCGACACGCCCCGCCACCCTGTCGCCGCCCCCGCGTGCGGCTCGCCATTCTGGCAGCGGGGCGCCGGCACCCGGTCGCGGCGCGGGCATGTGCACGGCAGGGGCACGGGCCGCTCACGGGGTTGCCGAGAATGCGTCCTCGACCCGCGTACGACGAGCCAGGGGAGCGAACTTGCAGGCGCCGATCGATCCCGATCGTGGCCCTCGGCAACCCGGTCAGCGGTCGAGCGCGAGCGACACCAGCGCGAGGATCGACCGGGCCACCGGCGCCGCGACGTTCTCCTCGATGAAGCCGTGGACGAACGGCTGGGCCGCCGACAGCAGCTCCATCGAGTCGCCGCCGGCGGCGCGGTCGAGATCGTCGAACGACAGCGTGCGCGTGCGTCCGCCGTTGCCGCGCTGGAACGCCTGGCCGATCAGCGCCGCGTGGAAGATGACGTTGACCACGCCCTCGGCGCCACCGAGCTCGTCCTCGTGGGCGCTCACGTACTGCACCACCGACGGCTGGGCCTGGACGAACCCGCCGACCAGGCTCGCCGAGTAGTTCGGCTCGCTCATGCGCTGCGACGCCTCGGCGACCACGGCGGCCACCGTCTCCTTCTTGATCGGCATCAGGACGTCTCCTCGGGGCCGCGCTCGGGGACGACCGGCGCGATCGGATGGGCGGCGGCGACCTCGGGCGCGAAGCGCAAGAGCGCCTCGGCCGCGAGCTCGGCGACCTGCGCGGCGAGCGACGTGCAGAAGGCCTTGCGGCGCGGGCCTGCGAAGTCGCCGTGCGGTCGGACGAGGTTGTTGCACACGGTGTCGGGCGCGCCGCCGCGATCCACGCGCGCGGCGGCCTCCTGGTACCACGTGATCGCGGCGCGCAACGCGGGCGTGACCGCGCCGGCCGGATCAGGATCGCCGAGCAGCTCGCCGAGCAACTGCTCGCCGGCGCGCAGCGCGCCGCAGGTGCCGGTGCCGGTGATGCCGCCTCGCCGCAGCGCCTGGTATGGCGCGGTCGGCACGCCGAACGTCTCCGCGATCGCGATGCCGCAGCTCCGGTGGCGCACCTGGACGCCCTCGTAGAGCACGAACGCCTTGGCGCGCGCGTCGGCGGCGTAACGCCGTTCGTCGGCGGTGAGCGCGCGCGCGCCGGCGTCGGGCGCGGGCTGCGGCGGCGCGGTGTCGCGCCTGGACTCGACCATGCCCGGATGCTACTGCGGATGCAGAGGTCGCGCCTGGTGGATCCGGATCCGACGATGGCCCCCCGGCGCGAGCCGAGCTCGCGCAGGCTGGCGGCGGCCGGGCTGGTGGTGTCGATCGCGCTGCACGTGCTGGGCTGGGGCGCGATCCGGGCGGTGCGATCGCCGCGGGCGCGGCCGGCGCCGACGTTCACGCTGATCGACCTCGCGCCGGTGGTGCGGCCGGCGGAGGAGCTGCCGCCCGAGCAGGAGCTGGCGGCGACGAAGCCTCCGGCGGCGGCGCCGGAGGCAGGGGCGGCGGCGGCGACTCC
>DASZXE010001090.1:0-9086 GCA_035546475.1 Kofleriaceae bacterium | reverse complement strand
CCGGCCGCCGCGCCTCGGATGCTAACCTGCGAGGGTGGCCGAGGACGACCTGCAGCCCAACCGGCTCCGCGCGCTGGCGGAGTCGTCGCAGCTCTTCGCCGAGGCCAGCACCGACCTCGCGCTCCTGCTCCAGCTCGTCGCCCGCCGCTTCTCGGAGCTGGTCGGCGAGGCCTCCAACGTCCGCCTCATCGACGGCGACGCGCTGGTGCCGGTCGCGACCTACCACCCCGACCCGACGATCTGCGCCTACCTGCAGGAGTTCCACGACGGCACGCCGCTCGCGGTCGGCGAGGGCATCTCCGGCCACGTGCTCGCCACCGGCGAGCCGTACTTCATGCCCGAGCTCGACCTCGCCCGCCTGAAGGAGCGCCTCGCCCCGCGCTTCGCGCCGATCTTCGACGCGATCGGCATCCGCGGCATGATCGTCGTCCGCCTGCGGGCGCGCGGCGTCAACCTCGGCTACCTGTCGTTGTTCCGCACGTCGCCGACGCGCCCGCCGTACACCGTCGACGACCTGCACCTGGTCCGCGACCTCGCCGATCGCGCCGCGCTCGCCATCGACAACGGCCGCCTCGTCGAGGGGCTCGAGCGCCGCGTCGCCGAGCGCACCGCCGCGCTCGAGACCGCGAACCGCGAGCTCGAGGCGTTCGCCTTCTCGGTCTCGCACGACCTCCGCTCGCCGCTGCGCATCATCGACGGCTTCGCCCGCATCCTCGAGGAGGATCACGGCGCCAACCTCGACGCCGACGGCCTCCGGATGCTCGGCGTCATCCGCCACCGCACCCAGCAGATGGGCCAGCTCATCGAGGACCTGCTGCGGCTCTCGCGCCTCGGCCACCGCGCGATCGACCCGGTGGCGGAGATCGACATGGCCGAGGTGGTCACCACCGTGCTCGACGGCATCCGCGCGGCCCACCCGGAGCTGGCGATCGAGCTGCGCCTCGGCGAGCTGCCGCCGGCGGTCGGCAACGTCGAGCTCCTGCGCCAGGTCTGGATCAACCTGCTCGACAACGCCGTGAAGTACTCGCGCCGCCGCCCGGTGTCGGTCGTCGAGGTCGCCGGCCGCAGCGAGGGCGGCGAGGTCTTCTACACGGTCACCGACAACGGCGCCGGCTTCGATCCGTCGCAGGCGAACCGGCTGTTCGGCGTGTTCCAGCGGCTGCACAGCGAGGCCGAGTTCGCCGGCACCGGCATCGGGCTCGCGCTCGTGCAGCGCATCGTCTCGCGGCACGGCGGCCGCGTGTGGGCCGAGGGCCGGCCCGATGCCGGCGCGACGTTCGGCTTCGGCCTGCCGCTGCGCGGGCCCAGGCCGTAAGAGCCTTCAGGCGCGCCGCCACAGCACCGGGAACTGCGGGCCGGTCAGGTGGCCGTCGTCGTCGGCGGTGAAGATGGCGCGGAGCTGCGGCGACGGCAGCCGGTCGACGAGCAGCTTGCACGCGCCGTCGAACAGCCGCAGCGCGAGCGTCTTGCGGGCGCGCTCGCTGCGGTTCTCGCGGCTGCCGTGGAAGGTGAGGCAGTGGTGGAAGCTGACGTCGCCGGGCGCGAGCTCGACCGTCCGCTCGGCGTCGCGGGCGCGCTCGCGCAGGTCGTCGCCGAGGGTGTCGGCGATGCTGGCGAGGCGGAACGCGAGGTCGTCGCCGTGGAGGCCCCACGTGTGACTGCCGTCGATCACCCGCAGGCAACCGTTGGCCTCGGTGCAGGGCGTGAGCGCGAGCCGCGCGGTCGCCAGCGCCGGCCGGTCGAGGTAGGTGAGGTAGCTGTAGTCCTGGTGCCAGGCGAGCGCCGCCGTGCTCGCCGCCGGCTTGATGAGCACGGTGTCCTGCAGGAGCTGGACGCGGGCGGCGCCGAGCAGCGCGCCGGCGAGCCCGGCGATCGCGGGATCGCGGACCTGGGCGGCGAGCGCGGCGGAGGCCGCGGACACGCCGGCCGCCTCGACGATGCGGTCGCCCCACGCCGGGTAGGCGGCCGCCGGGATGAGCTCGTCGAGCGCCGCCTCGAGCGCGGCCACCCGGTCGGCCGCCACCACGCCGCGGACCACCAGCCAGCCGTGCTCGGCGAAGAACGCGCGATCGTCGTCGGTCAGCGCCCGCGGCGACGCGTCGTCCACCGGCCGAGCGTACAGGACGCATCGGGCGCGCGCGATGGCGCCGGGCCGTGGTCGCGCGGCTACCGGTCGGGCTCGTCGTCGCCGGCGCCCGCCTCGTCGTGACGGTACGGCCCGAGCGTCGCCAGCTCCGCCATGTGCGCCGCGACGCCGGCCGCCTCGCGCGGCAGGAACTCCTCGATCGCGCCGCGCAGCGCCGGGTGCCTCATCCAGTGCGCCGAGTAGGTCGGCGACGGCATGAAGCCGCGCACCAGCTTGTGCTCGCCCTGCGCGCCCGCCTCGAAGCGCGGCAGCTTGCGCGCGATGCAGCGATCGATCCCCGCGTAGTAGGCCGTCTCGAAGTGGAGCAGCTCGAGCGAGACGTCGGTGCCCCAGTAGCGGCCGTAGAGCGCGGCGTCGGTCTCGAGGAACAGCGCCCCCGCCGCCGGCCGCCCGCCGACCGAGACCTCGGCGACCAGCAGCTCGTCGGGCATCGTCTCGGCGAGCCGGTGGAAGAAGCCGCGCTTCAGGTAGTCGTGGCCGCCGTGGTTGTCGGTCGTGCTGCGGTACCAGCGGTCCATCGCGTCGAGCGCGCGGCGATCGAGCTCGGCGCCGCGCCGCCAGACCAGCCCGTCGATCTGGGTCGCCACCCGCGCGCGCTCCTTGCGGAGCTGCTTGCGCTTGCGCGAGGTCAGGGCCGCCAGGAAGTCGTCCCAGCTCGTGTAGCCGCGGTTGTGCCAGTGGAACTGGTACGAGGCGCGCGGCGCGAAGCCGAGCCGGGCCAGCCGCGCCTGCTCCGCCTCGGTGCAGAACAGCCAGTGCACCGACGAGCAATCGGCCTGATCCGCCAGCTCGCGCACCGCGGCGGCCAGCGCCGCCGTCGTCGCGTCGGCGTCGACGCCCGGCGCGAGCAGCACGCGCGGCCCCGTGACCGGCGTCACCGGCGCCGCGATCACCAGCTTCGGGTAGTACGGGATGCCGGCCCGCTCGGCGGCCCCCGCCCAGCCCCAGTCGAAGATGTACTCGCCGTACGAGTGTTGCTTGACGAACGCCGCCACCGCGCCCTCGAGCCGGCCTGCCCGTTCGGCGAGGAGGTAGACCGGATCCCAGCCCGAGCGGCGGCCGATCGACCCCGAATCCTCGAGGGCCTGGAGGAAGCCGAACCGCAGGAACGGCGAGCCCTGGTGGTCCAGCCGGTCCCAGGCCGCCCCGTCGATGGAGGCGGTTCGTTGCACGGCGCGGATGACGAGGCCGGTGCTCGTGGTAGGAACTCGGTCGGTCACCCCGCCATCCAGCATGGCGCCGTTCGCGGCGAACGCCAGCCCGCCCCGACCGGATCGCGAACGTTCGCCGGCGCTGGCTCACGAACCTGGAACGTCACCGGAGCCGCCATGTCCCTGTCTCCCGATCTGAAGAGCAAGCTCGAGTCGCTCATCGCGTCCGATCAGGTGGTGCTGTTCATGAAGGGCAGCCGCTCGTTCCCGCAGTGCGGGTTCTCGGCGGCGGTCGTCCAGATCCTCGACAGCATGGTGCCGAGCTACACGACGGTGAACGTGCTGGCCGACGCCGCGGTCCGCGACGGCATCAAGGCGCTGTCCGACTGGCCGACGATCCCGCAGCTCTACATCCGCGGCGAGTTCATCGGCGGTTCCGACATCGTCCGCCAGCTCCACGCGTCGGGCGAGCTGAAGGAGAAGCTGGGCGACCTCGCCGCCGCGCCGGCGCCGCCGTCGATCACGGTGTCGCCGAAGGCGGCCGAGGTGCTGAAGGGCGCGCTCGCCGACGCCAACCCCGGCGACGTCATCCACCTGTCGATCGACGGCCGCTACGAGCACGGCCTCGACGTCGGCCCGCGCGAGGCGGCCTCGCTCACCATCGAGTCGAACGGCGTGACGGTGCAGATCGATGCGGCGAGCGCGCGGCGCGCGGCCGGCGTCGTCATCGACTACGTCGACGGCCCCGGCGGCCAGGGCTTCAAGATCGAGAACCCGAACCGGCCCGCCTCGGTGAAGGCGATCGGGCCGAAGGAGCTGAAGGCGCTGCTCGACAGCGGCGCGGTCAAGCACCTCTACGACGTGCGCACGCCGAAGGAGCGCGCGACGGCGTCGATCGCGGGCACCCGGTTGCTCGACGACGAGGCGATCGCGGAGCTCGAGCAGCTCGACAAGTCGACGCCGATCGCCTTCCACTGCCACCACGGCGGCCGCAGCCAGAACGCCGCCGAGCACTTCCTGCAGAAGGGGTTCAAGCAGGTCTACAACCTGGCCGGCGGCATCGACGCGTGGTCGATGCAGATCGACCCCAAGGTCCCGCGTTACTGAGGAGCGAGGGCGTGGAGGCCTGGAGTCGCTGCAGCGCGTGCAAGCGCGACATCGGGTTCGGCGCGGTGCACTGGGTGTGCAGCGTGTCGACCTGCAACCGTCGCAACACCGACTACACCTTCTGCAGCGTGGCGTGCTGGGACAGCCACGTGGCGACCTTGCGCCACCGCGATGCGTGGGCGGTGGAGGCGAAGGCGCCGACCCGCGAGGCGTGGCAGCGCGAGCAGGACGGCGGGCCGAAGGCACCGGCGACGATCGCGGCGCCGGCCCCCGCGCCGGCGGTGCGCGCGGCGGCGCCTGCGCCGGGGGTCGCCTCGGGCGGCGAGGGCGTGCGGCGGGTGGTGGCGGCGCCTGTTGCGCCGGCGCCGTCGGCGGCGCAGCTCGAGCTGGCGGAGGCGGAGCAGGAGATCCTGATCGTCGTCTCGAAGATGAAGAAGTACATCCGCGACCGGTCGGGGATGAACACGTCGGATCAGGTGGCGGACGCGCTGTCGGCGCACGTGCGCGCGATCTGCGACGAGTCGATCCGCAACGCGGCGGCCGACGGGCGCAAGACGGTGCTCGACCGCGACGTGCCGCGGCTGCCCCGTCGCTGACGGTGTGGGTGCGGCGCGGATCGCCGTGCTAGCGTCACGCGCATGCCGGGGCCTCGCCTTCGTCATGCGCTCGTCGCCGTCGTGTCCGCCGCCTGCGCGGCGAGCTGCGCCACCTCCGGGCAGGTGCGGCGGCTCGAGGCGCGGCTGGCCGCAGAGCAGGCCGACGCGGAGCGGCGCCAGGCCGAGGACACGACGACGATCGCGGCGCTCGAGGCCAAGCTGGCGGCGCTCGAGGTGCAGCTCTCGCGGGTGACGCTCGCCGACGGCCGCGCCGACGCGATGACGGCGCGCCTGGACGCGCTCGAGCGGCGGGTGGCCGCCGCGGCCCCGGCGGTGCGCCCGTCGAGGCCCGCGCCGGATCCGGCGCTCGTCTATGCGATCCCGGTGGCCGGCGCGCCGTCGAAGGGACCGGACGACGCGCCGGTGACGATCGTGCGCGCCGGTGAGTACGCGTGCCCGTACTGCGAGAAGGTGCGGGCGACGCTCGACGAGCTGCAGGCGATCTACGGCCCGAAGCTCCGGATCGTCTACCGGTCGTATGTCGTCCATCCGCAGCTCGCGACGCTGCCGGCGCAGGCGGCCTGCGCCGCGCACAAGCAGGGACGCTTCTGGCAGCTCGACGCGCTCCTGTGGGAGAAGGCGTTCAAGACGCGCCAGTTCGATCAGGCGAACCTCGACGCGCTGGCGGCCGAGGCCGGGCTCGACCTGAGGCGGTTCCACCTGGACTCGGCCGGACCGTGCGTCAAGGAGCTCGGCGACGAGCGGGTCATGCTCGAGCGGTTCGGCGTGGCGGCGACGCCGGCCTTCTTCATCAACGGGCGGTTCCTGTCGGGGGCGCAGCCGACCGCGGCGTTCCAGGCGCTGATCGACGAGGAGCTGGCGAAGGCGGAGGGCCGGATGAGCAAGTCGAGGAAGCGCAAGGGCTACTACGAGCAGTGGGTGCTCGGGGCGGGGCTGCCCGGGCTGCCGGGGCTGGTGCCGGCCGGGCCACAGCCGGCGCCGATGGCCGCGCCCGCCGCGCCGTGATCCTGATAGTGTCCCGCGCCGTGCGCAGTCTCCTGATCGTGTCAGTGCTGGCGTGGGCCGCGTGCTCGGGCTCGAAGCAGTCGGCGCGGCCGGCGCTGGATCGGACGGCGGCGTCGAGGCCGGCGGCGGCGACGCCGGTGGCTCCCGCGGCGGCGGCGACGGCGGCGGCGACGGTGGCGGCGGCTCCGTCAGCGTCCACGCCAGCGCCGGCGCCAGCGCCGGCGCCAGCGCCCGCGGCGACCCCGACGCCGGGCGGCGACGACTTCGGCAAGGAAGCGAAGGAGCTCTACGACCTCGGCGCGTGCGGCGGCACCGACGCGATCGATCCGAAGTACGCGGGCAAGATCCAGGACCGCCACTGCGCCGACATGCGGGCGCGCTACGACTCCTACCGCAAGCACTGGGCCGACGAGGCGAAGGCGTTCATCGCCGGCCTGCGCCCCGCCGACCTGCCGTCGACGGTCGTCTACCCGTTCGGCGGCGGCGACCTCAGCTCGGCGCTCGTCGTCTTCCCCGACGCGACCGAGCTCACGACCATCTCGCTCGAGGCGGCCGGCGACGTCCGCGCCGTCGACGGCATCGACCCGCCGACCCTCCACCGCGACCTCGACGACATCGGCCACGACATCGGCCGCCTCTACAAGGCCGCCCACTCGACGACGAAGAGCCTGCAGTCGGCCTCGCACTCGCGGCTGCCCGGCACGGTCGTCTTCGCGCTCGCCGCGCTCGCGGTCAACGACCTCGAGCCGGTGTCGCTGCGCTACTTCGACCTCGCGCCCGACGGCAGCCTGGTCTACCTGACCGGCGCCGAGCTCGACCGCCGCGCCGCCGCCGCGCGCGAGGCCGCCGCCGCCGGCGCGCCGAGGACGAAGAAGCTGGCCGGCAGCGTCGACCACTACTGGCACGAGCAGCAGTCGGTCTTCGCCAACATGGAGCTCACGTTCCGCCGGCGCGGCGACACCTCCGCCGCGCCGCGCGTCTACCGCCACATCGTCGCCAACCTCGACGACGCGCACCTCGCCGCCGACCCGAGCGTCCTCCGCCACCTCGAGGCGAAGGGCAAGGTCTCGGTGATGACGAAGGCGGCCAGCTTCCTCCTCTGGTACGACGACTTCTCGACGATCCGGACCTACCTGCTCACCCACATGGCGTGGATGATCTCCGACGCCTCCGGCATCCCGCCCAGCTACGCGGCGGCGGCCGGCTTCGAGCAGATCACCTACGGCACCTTCGTCGACGCCTACTTCATCAAGGACCCGACCCACAAGCGGCGCGAGTTCATCGAGCTGTGGAAGAAGAACCCGGCGCGGCCGCTGCCGTTCCGGTTCGGCTACCCCGACGCCGAGAAGCACGGGCACCTGATGATCACCCGGCCGCGGACGCCCTGACCGCCGGCGGCCGCGCCGCGAGGATCTGCCGGCGATTTGCGCGAGGTGGCCCCGCCGGGGCATGGTTGGACATGGTCCGTCACCGCCGCGCGATCGCGCTGGCCGCCGCCGCGGTGGTGGTCGCCGCGCTCGGCGTGGTCGTGGCGTCGGTCGCCACGACGATCAGGCCGTCGGGCGCCGACGACAGCCCGCCGCCGCCGACCCCGACGGTGCTCGAGCAGGCCGCCGGCGCCGGCCGCCAATGGCGCCTGGAGACGCCGAACGGGCCGGTGCACGTGTGGGCGCCCGCCGGCTACCACGCCGACGGCGCGGCGACCGTCGTCTACGTGCACGGCTACTACACCGACGTCGACCAGGCGTGGGACGACCACCGCCTCGCCGAGCAGTTCGCGCTGTCGTCGATCAACGCGCTGTTCATCGTGCCGGAGGCGCCCGCCCACGCGCGCAACGCCGTGTCGTGGCCCGAGCTGACCGCGCTGCTCACCGAGGTGTTCGGCCGCATCGACGTGGCGCGGCCGATGGGGGCGCTGGTCGCGGTCGGCCACTCGGGCGGCTACCGCACCGTCGACCGCTGGCTCGATCAGCCGGGGCTCGACGAGGTGATCGCCGTCGACTCCGTCTACGGGGACGTCGACGACCTCGAGGGCTGGCTCGCCGGGTCGCCCGCGCACCGGCTGATCATGATCGGCGACGACACGCTCGAGTGGACCGAGCAGCTCGCCCGCGACCTCGGCGACGACGTCGTCACCCTCGATCGCTTCCCCGAGGACGACGACGGCATCCCGCCCGAGGCGCACGCCGCCCGCGTCTTCTACGTGCGCTCGCAGTACGGCCACATGCCGCTGGTGACCGGCGGCGTCGCGCTGCCGATGATGCTGCGGCTGGTGCCGGCCGAGATCCTGGCCGACGCGCCGTGGCACCAGCCGTACGGGCTGCCGCCGCGGCCGATCGACGCCGGTGTCGACGGCGGTGGCCGTTGACGCGGGGCGCGGTCGATCGCCTCGCGCGGGTCGCGGTCGGGCTGGTCCTGCTGGTCGTCTTCTTCGCGCTGGCCGACGCGCGGCGCGGGTTCGTCCTCGCCCTCACCCACGACGACGCGGCGCCGGTCGCCGGGCCGCGCCTGCCGCGCGCCGACGGGCCCGGCCTGACGCCGGCGGCCCACGTGCGGGTCGTGCTCGTCGACGGCGCCGGCGCGAGCACCGCGCGCACGATGCCGACCTGGAACGCGCTGTGCGCGCGCGGCCTCGACCTCCAGCTCGACGTCGGCTTCCCGACCGTCTCCTTGCCGGTGCAGGTCGCGCTGTGGTCGGGGCGCACGCAGCAGGCGACCGGCGTCCTCTTCCACGCCACCGGCAAGCCGCTCGCGCCGCCGCTCGGCGCCGACGCGATCCCGGCGCAGGTGCCCGGCAGCGTCGCGGTCGCCGAGTCGTCCGCCTACATCGTGCAGTCGCTCGGCTTCGCCGAGGTCCACCCGCCGCCGGGCGGCAAGAAGCTGCCCGACGGCTGGGCCGATCGCTGGCTCGGCGAGGCGGCGGCCGCGTTCGCCGGGCCGGCGCGGCTCGCGTTCGCCCACGTGCTCGCCGTCGACGTCGCCGGCCACCGCCACGGCCGAGCCTCGCCCGAGTGGCGCGCGGCGGCGGCGCTCGCCGACGTCGATCTGGCGACGCTGGTG
>DASZXE010001089.1:0-3881 GCA_035546475.1 Kofleriaceae bacterium | reverse complement strand
CGCGGCCGAGCCCGCCGAGCCGCTCGCGCTCCCCGCCGCCGAGCCGGCGCTGCCGACGGCGCTCCCCGCCGCCGAGCCCGGCATCGTCTGCACGACCTCCGCCGATCCACCACTGCTGCCGACCGGCCGCGTCCCGCGCCGCGTCTTCTGCGGCACGACCTCGACCTCCGACGGCGCCGCCGCGGCCGCCGCCGCCACCGCCGCCGCCCCGCCGTCGACCTTCTTCAGCACCGCCTCGTAGTCGACATCCTCGTCGGGGATGAGCTCGATCATCTTCCCGGCGAAGCCGTCGAGCCGGAACGTGTAACGCCGCGGCTCGCGCGCGCCCGGCAGCTCGAGCTCGAACGGCGTCTTGCCGACCACCGCCTTGGTCGTGTCGTCGTAGACGTCGGCGCCGGTCGGGTTGCTCTTCAGGCTGATCGTCACCCGCGCCGGCAGCGGCTCCTCGGGCGCGCTGCCGGTGCCCGGCCCCGTCTGCGGGCCCGGCACCGTCGCCGTCGTCGTCCGCTTGCCGCTCACGATCACGACCGCGGTCGCCACGCCGGCGACCGCCACCAGCACCGCGCCCGCGATCCACGGCCACCGCGCCTTCGCCGGCGGCGGCGCGGCCGCGACCTCCTCGGTCGGGACCTTGAGGTCGCCCTTCCACTCGGTCTTCTGCCGCCCGAGGCCCGCCACGTCCGACGTGGTCCGGCCGGCGTCGCCCGTCACCGGCGGCGCCGACGGCGTCTTCACCGTCGACGTCGCGCGCGGCACCCGCACCTCGGCGACCGGCTGCGCCTCCTCGCCGCTGAGCGCGCGGATGGCGTTCGCCATCTCGTCGATCGTCTGCCAGCGCTCCTCGCGGTTCTTCGCCAGCGCCTTCGCGACGATCTGCTCGACCCCGTGCGGCGCGCCGACCTCGTCGAGGATCGGGATGCCGATCGGCGGCGGCGGCTCGGTGAGGTGCAGGCTCAGGATGCCCATGAAGTTCTCTGCTTCGAAGGGCACCCGCGTCGTGATGAGCTGGTAGAGGATGCAGCCCATCGCGTAGATGTCGACGCGGTGGTCGACGTTCTCGCCGCGCGCCTGCTCGGGCGACATGTACTCGGGCGTGCCGAACAGCATGCCGGTGCGCGTGAGCTTGCGATCGCCCTCGCTGACCTCGGTCAGCTTCGCGATGCCGAAGTCGAGCAGCTTGACGAAGTCCTTGTGACCCAGCCACTCGACGAGATAGATGTTCTCCGGCTTGAGGTCGCGGTGGACGATGCCGCACGCATGCGCGGCCGACAGCGCCGAGCAGATCTGCAGGAAGATCTTGCGGCTGCGCTCCCACGGCAGCTTCGTCTGCGACAGCCGCGCGCGCGCGATCTCCTCGTGGAGATCGTGGCCGTGCAGGAGCTCCATCGCGAAGAAGACCAGGCCGTCGGCGGTGATGCCGAAGTCGGAGATGTCGATGACGTTCTCGTGGCGGATGCGCGAGGCCGCCTTGGCCTCCTGCATGAAGCGCTCGACCAGGTCCGGCTTGCGAGCGAACTCGCCGTGCAGGATCTTGAGCGCCATCTGCTTCTCGAGGACGTTGTGCATGGCGAGGTAGACCGCGCCCATGCCGCCCTCGCCGAGCTTCTTCTGGATGACGTAGCGGCCGGCCAGGGTCTGGCCGATCAGCGCGTCGACCGGCGGCGTGTAGACCGGCGCCGCCACCGCCGAGCCGGAGATCTCGCCGGGACGGGTGGTGTCGCTCCACTGCGCGGCGGCGGGCGCCGGCGTCGCCACCGACGGCGTCGGCGTGAACGCCGGCACGTTGACCGGCGTCGCGGTCGGCGGCGACGTCAAGGGCGGGGGCGTCACCACGCCGGACATGCCGGACCGCGACGGTGGCGGAGTCCCCAGGACGGTCTTCTTCTCGGTATCGCCTGCCACGACGCATCGATGGTAGCACGGCGCCCACCGCGCCCCCGCGCGGACTCGACCGGTCAGGGGTAGGCGGGGCTCCGCGGCACCTCGCGGGCCAGCTCCACGCCGCGCAGCATCGCCGAGCAGGTGTGCTGGACGTAGTCGATGCGCACGGTGCGGTCGACCGGGTTGCCGGGCATGCCGCCGTCGGCGTGCGCCGCCGACGACATCGTGAAGTCGCTGTCGGGCCGGATCTGCTGGCGGAGCAGGTAGTGCAGCGTCGCCAGGATCTGCGTGCGCAGCGCCGGCTCGAGGTGGCCCATGTGGCGGGCGAGCAGGTAGGTCGAGATGCTCGCCTCGCTGTGCGAGCCGGCCGGCGTGTTCTGCGGCATCAGGAACGGCGTCACCATCTGCGCGCCGAGCAGATCCTGGTCGTCGGGGTAGTCGCCCGGCCCCGGCTGCGCCTCGCCCCAGAACCGGGTCAGCCCGAGGCAGAAGTCGAGGTACTTCTGCTTGGCGACGCGCGGCCACAGCGCCTCGGCGGTGATGCAGGTCCAGTGCTCCTCGCCATAGACGAAGCCGCCGACCAGCGAGTCGTAGGCGCCGACCAGCGAGTCGAGCGCGCGCTCGGCCGACCGCGCGTAGCGATCGTCGCCGGTGATCGTGTACATGCGCGCCATCGCCAGCGCCGCCTCGCCGGAGAAGTAGAGCAGGTGCTCCTTCTCCGACGGGCGCTGCTGGTCGAGGTCGTAGATGTGGCGGAAGGAGCCGTCGGGCCGCTGC
Organism: Kofleriaceae bacterium; assembly: GCA_035546475.1. GTDB lineage: Bacteria > Myxococcota_A > Polyangia > Haliangiales > Haliangiaceae > UBA2376. The sequence goes on along the minus strand of DASZXE010001089.1, from coordinate 1,223 downwards.
ATCATCAGGATGAACGCGCCGAGCCGGGTCGCGAGGTCGAGGTAGCGGGTGTCGCCGGTGGCGCGCTGGTACTCGACGAGCGCGACCACCGCCAGCGCGGTGTTGCCGAGGCCGGGCCGCCGCTCGCCGCGGTCGGCGATGCACGCGAAGCGGGTGCCGTCGCGCAGGAGGCCCTTGCAGGTCGACGCCTCGATCAGCGTGTCGAGGTGGGCGAACGCGCGCTCGATCGGCTCGCGCAGCCACGCGGCGCGCGTGATCCGGTACGCCTCGGCGAGGAAGTAGGTGGTGCCGGCGTGGCGCGGCAGGCTGTAGGCGCCGCCGCGCAGCGGGTCGGTGCCCTGCCCGGTCGTCAGGTTCTGCTCGTAGACGTAGCGGCCGTTGGGGCCGAGGTGGGCGACCAGGTAGCGCGCGCCCTCGAGGGCCTGGCGCTCGAGGTTGTCGGGCGTGACGTCGGGGCCGGGCGGCAGGCAGCGGTAGAGCGGCAGCGGCGCGCCCTGGTGGCCGGGCGGCTCGACGAACGCGTCGGTGCGCACGCGCCGGTAGCGGCGCGGCAGCTCGGTCCACGCCCGCGGCAGGAGCTGGGCGCGCTCGGCGATCAGCCGGTCGGCGCGATCGAAGTCGACGCCGGTGCCGACCTCCGGCATCGCCTTCGAGACCTGGGTCTTGCCGAGGAGGCCGCCGGCGACCAGCTCGCACGGCGCGAGCAGGTAGGTCGCCTCGCGGCCGTCGTGCATCGTCGCGGTCGCCTCGAGGCCGTCGACGCCCGGCTGCAAGGCGGCGAGCTTGAGCAGCGGGTCGTCGCGCTCGAGCGGCCCGCGGCCGACCACGACGTCGACGACGATGCGGGCGCGGTCGCGCTCGTCGGCGGGCAGCCCGGCCGCGTGCTGCGCGAGCTGCTGGGCGGCGTCGCGGGTCGCGAGCGCGATCGTGGCGCCGTGGCCGTCGACGCGGGCGGCGGCCTTGCCGCTGGCGAGGTAGACGGTGACCGCGACGGGTCCGCCGTGCGGCAGCGGCCGCCCGAGCGCCGGGTCGTCCGGTTCGCGGACAGCCCCGCCGTCGAGCGCGGTCCGCAGCGTCGTCATGATGGCGGCGGTCGCCGACGGCGGCAGGCGCGCCGGCACCTCGATGCGCCAGTGGCGGTAGAAGCCCGCCGTCAGCGCGAGGAAGCAGAGGCTGGGCAGCGTCCACACCGCGAGGAGCGCGAGCGCGCGGCGGCCGCGGCG
>DASZXE010001088.1:0-13986 GCA_035546475.1 Kofleriaceae bacterium | reverse complement strand
CACCCGCGGCGGCCCGCTCGCGCTCGTCCTCGATCGCGGCGAGGGCCACGCCACCGGCCGCATCGTCCGCGTCAGCGACGACGGCGACGACCTCGTCCTCCGCCGCGGCCACGAGCCCGACGACCGCGAGCGCGAGCTGCTCGCGAAGCCGATCGCGCTGGTCGGCGCCGGCGGCGCGAGGTGCGCGGCCCGCGTCACCGGCTTCGCCGAGCTGGCGCGAGTCCAGCCCGCGCGCCCCCACACCGACGCCGCGCTCTGGCGCCTCGCCGCCGAGCGCGACACGATCACGGTCGTCGCCGAGCTCGACGCCGCCGGTTGCGCCGAGCCGCGGGTCGCCGACGAGGACGGCACGCTCGGCGCCGCCGCCGAGCCGGTCGAGGCCGACCCCGACGTCGCGGCGGCCGCCACGACCTGGCTGCGCGCGCTGCCCCGCCACGCCGCGCTCGAGGCCGCGTACCGCGCCGACGCCGACTTCGATCCCGGCCGGCCCGACTCGAGCGACGGCGAGACCGTCGACGTCCACCAGTTCACGCTCGCCGGCCACGCCTACGTGACGGCCGAGCTGCACGGCGGCCGCGGCTGCGGCTCCTTCGGCGGCACGATGTTCGCCATCTGGCAGACCGACGGCGGCGCCGCGCGCCTCGTCGTCGACACCGACAGCGCGCCCGCCGGCTACGACCTCGCGTTCGACGCCGACCACGATGGCCGCCCCGAGCTGGCCGCCACCGGCGATCTCGCGCCCGCGGTCGAGGAGCAGGAGCCCGACGACTGCGGCTGCTGAGCGTCCGAGCCGAGCTCGGCGCGGCGTTGCGCTGACCGAGATCGGTCCCGAGATCCTCCTCGGGCCCGATCGATCGGCGAGGGTTGGCATTCTGGCCAACTCTCCGAGCCGGTCAGCGCAGTCGCCCGCGCGGCGGCGGCGCTGCCAGGACGCGCTCGAGCTCGGCGGCCATCGCGGCGTTCGATCGAACGAAGCGCCGGAGCCCCGGCACGTCAGCCGGCGTGGTGAGGAGCATGCGCATCGCATCGACACGATGCTTCGCGCCCTGGAACGAGTCGGGATCGGAGAGGTACGCCTGCAGCTTCATGACGATCAGCGCTTCCGGCGTCGCGAGGTCGACCTTGCGATCGAAGGCGCGGCCCCGCACCGCGGTGGCCAGCGCCCAGCTCTCGATGGCGTCGAGCGGTACCAGCAGGTCGACGTCGACGCCGTTCGGGCCCCGCGCGCGCTTCGACCGCAGTCGGACCTGCTTGACCGGCCCATCGCCGGGCTCGCGGCCGATCTCGGCGAGCGCGCTCGTGAGCCGGCGGACCACCGCCTCGAGGTCGTCGGCCGCGACGAGCACATCGATGTCCTCGGTGAACCGTCGCACGCCGTGGGCGCCCATCGCGACCGCGCCGATGATCGCGTAGCGGGCGCGAGCCGCCTCGAGCGCGTCGAGGAGCTGGAGGAAACGTCGGCGCACGGGCCTCGCCCGCGCGGACTGGATGTCATCGGCCATGAGGAGGAGCTCCCGCGTCAGATCGCGAGCGCCGGTCCTCGTCGCGAGGTCACGGGTCCGCCCGCCGCCATCGGCTGCGCGCGACCTGTTACCCGGAGGCCCTGACATCCGCCCAATGTACCGCGCCCGTGGCGTGGCTCAGCGGTGGGCCGGGTGCGCGCGCGGCCCGGCGAACGCGGCGGCGTAGTTGCCGTAGCCCTGGCTCGCCAGCTCGGCGGCCGGCACGAAGCGCAGCGCCGCGGAGTTGATGCAGTAGCGCAGCCCGGTCGGCGCCGGTCCGTCGTCGAAGACGTGGCCGAGGTGGCTGTCGCCCGCGCGCGAGCGGACCTCGGTGCGCTCCATGCCGTGGCTGCCGTCGTGCCGCTCGACGACGCCGTGCGCGTCGATCGGCCGGGTGAAGCTCGGCCAGCCGGTGCCGGAGTCGAACTTGTCGAGGCTGCTGAACAGCGGCTCGCCGGTCGCGACGTCGACGTAGATGCCGGCCGCGTGGTTGTCCCAGTACGCGTTCGCGAACGGCGTCTCGGTGCCGTCGCGCTGCGTGACGTCGTACTGCTCCGGCGTGAGCCGCGCGCGCAGCTCCGCGTCGGTCGGCTTGTGATACGCCGTGGCGGTGGGTGCCGGCGCGGGCGCCGCGCGGTGGCCGGGGCCGGCGCCGGCGGTGGAGCAGCCGAGCGCGGCGAAGATCAGCATGGCGAGCGTCGTCGTCCTCATGCCGTGTGTACGACCGGGCGGCGCGATCGGTTACGCGCCACGAAACCGGCGCGTCGCCCGGCGCGCCCGCCGAAGGCCTCGAGAAATCCGTTGCGACGGCCGGCGGCCGGGTGATACTCGCGGGCGATGAGCACGAGGGGAATCGCGGTCGCGGCCGCGCTGCTGTCCGTGTCGGCCTGTGCGCACTGGGGTGCGACGACCTCGTACGGCCCACCGCGCGAGGTCGCCCGCCGCCTGGTCGGCGCGCCGCAGGTCGCGCAGACCTCGACGTCGACCTTGTCGGCCGGCTTCTCCGGCTTCAGCTCGTCGAATCCGTCCGGAACCCGGACATCCGCGGTCGCAGGCCTGTCCGGCAACTCGGGCACGCTGACCCGCACGCACTGCGTGCAGGAGGCCGAGATCCAGTACGAGCAGCCGTACCAGACGACCGGCAAGGTCGAGGGCCGCGCGCTCGACATCGTCGGCGGGATCGCGATCGGCCTGATCGGCCTCTCGGCGCTCGCCGACGCGAACGTGCGCAGCAACGAGGTCGACGTGTTCACCGGCGATCGCCCCGAGACGAGCGGCGAGACCGCGGTCGGCGCCGCGCTCATCGCCGGCGGCATCGGCTGGATCTGGTACTCCGAGACGCGGCTGCCCAAGGGCCCGCCGCCGACGTCGCCGTCGCAGCTCCGCACCTACACGTCGACCGAGTTCGTCGAGGCCACCGGCTGCGGCCTCGTCCCCGGCGACTACGCCGCGCCCACCCCGCCGCCCGCCGCTCCACCCGCCGCGCCGCCCGCCGCCCCCTACGCCCCGCCGGCCCCGCCGCCGGCCACCGCGCCACCCGCCAACGACACCGCCGCCCGCCTGAAGAAGCTCGACGACCTCCGGGCCCAGGGCCTCATCACCGACGTCGAGTACCAGGCCAAGCGCAAGGCCATCCTCGACGGCCTCTGAGCCGACACGCGCCAGGAGCGCGGCGCGACCGTGGGTGAGCGCTTCACCCGTGCTGGCGGCGACGTGATACGCTGACACCATGTGGCGTGGAGTTGTCCTGTTGGCCTTGGCGAGCGCCTGTGGTGATGATACCGGTGACTACATTGTTCAGTGGCGGCTCACACGCAACGGGCAACCCACTGACTGTGCGAGCCAGAAGGTCACACGCATCGATGTGGTGACGACGGATCTAGCCACGAGCGATACACACACGACATCGGGTGATTGCGCGGCCGGGATGGCGGACATCGAGACGCCGGCGGGCCAGCACAAGATCGAGGTGAAGGCGATCGGCAGCGAGGGAGAGCTGGCCGGCGGCGCCGAGGCGAACGGAACGCTCTCGGGCGGTGATACCGTCAACCTACCTTCCTTCGATATTCCCGTCCTTGCGCCCGAATTCGTGTTCCTTCCGACATGGCAGGTCCAGGTTCAGGGGCAGATCTCGGATTGCATCGACGTGCACAGCGACGGCGTCGTGATCAAGACGCAGCCACAAGGCGACATCGAGTACACGGACATCTTCGACTGTACGGAGGTCCTCCCACGGGTTACGGGACTGCACGTCGCGCCGTTCACGGCAAAGGCCCAGCTCCTGGACTCTCAGGATCGTGTCATCTCGACCTCCGCCACGCTGTCGTTTGGGGCCGCGCGCGGTGATGTACGCCAGGAGTTCACGCTGAACGTGGAGTGAACGCCCAAGGATCGACCGCCGGGACGTGCGCACGTCGATCGCACCGGGCTTCTCACGCGCCCACCGTCGGCATCGCCTGCGCGCGAGTTGTCGGCCTCAGGCCCTGACATCGTCGACCGTCGCGCCCGACCGTTGACGATCAGCCCGCGTCGCGGAACGGGTTCTCGATCCGGACGCCGTCGATGACCTCGCCGTGCTGCATGTCCTCGGTCAGCAGGCGCGCGCAGCTCGCGGCGACCGCGGAGCGGACGATGAGGGCGTCCCAGAACGACAGCGAGCGAAGGCGGTGCAGGTCGATGGCGGAGAGGACGAGATCCGGCCGCACCTGGACGAGGTCGAGCCGGGCCATCAACTCGACCTTGCGACGCGCGATGTCGGCCGGCACCCCGAGCTTGCGGGTCGCGATCACGAAGAACTCCTGCAGGACCTGCGTGGACACGACGGCTCGGCCGTCGCCGATGAGCTCCCGCAACAGTTGTTGGGCGCGATCGCGCTTCGCGCCCGCGTCGAGGTCATCGGCGTAGACGAACAGGTTGGTATCGACGAAGACCCGGTCGGCCATCACCGGCGTCCGTACGCCGCGTCGCGCGGGATCCGCTTGCCGCCCGACCGGCCGCCGTGCTTGCGCATGAGCTGCAGCAGCTCGTCGGCGGTCGTCGCGCCGGGCTGCGCGCCTGTCAACCGCTCGAGGAACTCGCGGACCAGCGCGTTCAGGCTCTTGCCCTGCTGCCGCGCCACCTCGCGCGCCTTCTCGACGACCTGGTCATCGAGGGACAGCGTGATGTTCATTTCCACAGGATACGTGGACACACGTCCTGTGTCAACGCCACGGTCGCCGCGGCCACCCTCTTGTCCTTGCATCGTGCGCATCTTGTCGGCCGCTCCCGCCACGGTTGCGTCCCGCGGCGATGAATTCGACGGCCAACACCTTCGCCCAGCCGAGCTCGCGCGGTGTCCATCCCAGGGCGGCGCGTCGCACCTGCGCGATGGTCCCGGCTTGCGGACCAGATGGATGGTCGTAACTGGGACCATCATCATGGGCACGAGGATGACCAAGCCGAGCCTGGCGGAAGACCTGGTGCCGATCGCCGAGTTCAAGACCCACGCGTCTCGCTTGCTACGGCGGATGGGACGCACGCTGCGGCCGCTGGTGATCACCCAGAACGGCAAGGCCGCGGCCGTCGTGCTCACGCCTGCGGAATACGACGCGCTCGGCGGGCGCGAGGCGCTGCGAGCGGAGATCGACGCGAGCCTCGAGGCCGCGCGACGCGGCGCCGTCTCGCTCGACGACGCGGTCGAGCGGGCGCGCATCAAGGCAGTGGGGCGACGGCGGCGTGGCGCTGCGAGTTGAGCTGTCGCCGCACGCGGTGTTCGACCTCGAACAGATCGCGGCGCACATCGCGCTCGACGATCCCGACACGGCCGAGCGCTGGGTGCTTCGCCTCGCCGCACGCGCCCGGCGGATCGGAGCGTTTCCAAGGTCCGGGCGCGTCGTTGCCGAGTACCGCGAGCCGAGCATCCGCGAGGTCTTCCTCGGCAACCACCGCATCATCTACCGCGTCGACCCCTCGCGAATGCTGGTCCTCAAGTTCCTCGAAGGTCACAAGCGAGCCTTGCGGCGCTGAACGCGACGACCGGCGCGCGCGCGGCGTCCTGACTCGACCCGCCGCTCGCCGGAGGGGCGAAGCGGGTGCGTGCGCGGGGCGGGCGGGGGTCAGCCGCCGAAGCGGGACCGGTGCCAGGGGATGAGCTCGGCGAGGCGGTCGAGGACGAGGTCGGCGCCGGCGGCCTCGAGGGTGGTGCGCGGGTCGCCGCCGGTGGCGACCGCGACGCACAGGAAGGCGTTGGCCTTCGCCGCCTCGATGTCGAGGACGGTGTCGCCGACGACGATCACCGGGTCGCCCGCGCCGGCCCCCGACCGCCGCGCGGCGCAGGCGACCAGCTCGCTCCGCACCGGCGAGTCGCAGCCGTAGCCGCCGAAGCTGAAGTGGTGCTCGAGCCCCGCGCGCGCGAGCTTGAGCCGCGCGCCGGCGGCGATGTTGCCGGTCGCGACGCCGACCCGCACGCCGGGCTGCGCCGCCAGCCAGGTCAGCACGTCGTCGGCGTCCGGCAGCACGCGGAACGCCGGCCACGCCGGCAGCGTCCGCTCCAGCTCGACGAGGTAGTCGTCGAGGATGCGGTCGATCTCCTCCTCGGTCGCCGCGCGGCCGAGCCCGGCCACGAACATGTCGGCGACGATCATCCGGTCGGTGCGGCCGTGGAAGCGGATGCCGCGCGCCGCGTCCGCGACGCCGTGGCGCCGCGCGAAGACCGCGGCCAGCGAGTGCGCCCCCGCGCCGCCCGCGCGCACGAGCGTGCCGTCGATGTCGAACAGGTACGCGATCACGCGGCGCCGCCCGCGCGCACGAGCGTGCCGTCGATGTCGAACAGGTACGCGATCATCGATCCCTCGCGCCCACGCACTGGCGCCCGCGCCCGCGGCCCGTCACTCGGCGCCGGGCGGCTGGTCGCCGCCGGGCAGCGTGATCGGGTTGCCGCCCGCCGAGCGCGCCTTCGCGTAGCGCGTGGCGACGTCGATGAGGCCGTCGAACGTGTCGCGCAGCGCCCACGCCTTCTCCGTGTACGACGTCAACGTCGACGCCCGCAGCAGCCCGGCGCCGAACGCCTCCCGCACGCCGGGGCACGCCGACTCGTGCTCGAGCTTGTCCGACGCGCCCTCGTAGATCTTGAAGCACGCCTCGTGGTTGCCCTGGTTGTAGAGCGGCGCGCCCAGCTCGATCGCCTCGCTGATCGCCTGCACCGCCGCCCCGACGTCCTCGTCCTTGCAGCCGGCGAACAGCGTCACCTCGTGCCGCGGCACCTGCCGCACGATCTTCACGCCGTCGACGTCGATCTCGTGCGACTTCGGCCTGGTCAGCTCCGCGAACTCCTCGACCGTCATCGGCTGCAGGTGCTGCCGCAGCGCGCGCACGTAGTTCGACGGCACCGCGAAGTTCAGGTTCTGCCCCTCGGTCGAGATCGCCACCGCCACGCCGATCACCTCGCCGAACGGGTTGAACAGCGGCCCGCCGCTCGACCCCTGCGAGATCGGCGCCGAGATCTGGAGGAGCGTGACCCCGGGCGTGAGCTGGCGGATCGCCGCGATCAGCCCGTCCGACACGGTGTAGTCGAGGACGCCGAGCGGGTTGCCGATCGCCACCACCGGATCACCGGCGGCCACCTTGTCGCTGTCGCCGAGCTGCAGCACCGGCAGCGGCTTCGCCGGCGACACGTGGATGATCGCCAGGTCGTGCTCGGGATCGAGCGCGACCACCTGGTTGACCGGCAGCACGGTGCCGTCGAGCAGCGTGACCTTGATGTCGCTCGCGCCGACGACGACGTGCAGGTTCGTCGCCACCTGGCCGGCCGGATCGATCGCGAAGCCGGTGCCGACCCTGCCGTCCTCGTCCTCGATGCGCACGATCGCCGGCTTCGACTGCTGGACGATCTCCTTGGCGTCGAGCGGGTGCGGCCCCTTCGGGTGATGCCCCGACGAGCACCCCGCGGCGGACCACACCGCCAGGACGACAGGAGCCAGGATGACGGTGCGCACGACTCGATGATACCGGGTCTACCAGAGCGCGGCCATCACGACGCGGGCCAGCCGGCCCCAGCTCGGCGCCAGCTCCTGCTGGATCATCTTGCGCGCGACCGCGACCGCCCTCGGGTTGCCGGTGAACCACAGCGGCCGCGGCGTCACGGTCAGCGGCCCGCGCAGGATCGCCTTGTCGATCCCCTCGAGCATGAACGAGTTGTGGACCCAGCCGAGGCCGCTCTGGACGTCGCGCAACGTCGACGACGGGTGGCCGCCCCACGGCATCGAGCCGACCGCGTAGCCGAGCGCCGGCCAGTGGTTGATCGCGACCGTGCCGTAGCGCAGCTCGGTCACCGCGCGCTCGAGCGCCGCCGCCACCGCCGCCTCGCGCTCGAGCTTCGGCGCGATCAGCACCTCCGCGTTCAGCGTGCCCCACAGGGTCTCGTTGCAGAAGCGGGTCGCCTGCTCGAGGAACGCGACCGGGTCGCCCTCGGCGAGCGGGACGTCCGACAGGATCGCGCAGAACGGCTCGACGGAGAAGACCGGGTCGGCGCGGTTGCCGGCGTCGATGCCGCGGATGATCGTCCACGGCAGCTCGCCGGCGGCCGCCGCGCCCGGCGTGTGGATGTCGCGCCCGGCCGTCAGCCGCGCGTAGCGGTCGAACGCGCCCGGGTAGTACGCCTTGCGCGCCGGCGTGCGCCCGAGCTGCCGCGCGACCAGCCCGAGGAACGCGTCGCGCTGCGGCCACGCCCGCGACGTCACCAGCACCTTCGCCGCGTTGCAGTTGAACGACGCGTTGTTCGTCACCTGGGTCGCGACGTTCGCCGCCATGAAGGCGAGCTGATCGTCGTCGTAGTCGGCCGGCACCACGACGACCGGGCTGACGTTGCCGAGCTCGCTCGAGATCGGCTTCTTCAGCAGCGGCTCGCCGCTCGCCATCCGCCGCTCGCGCTCGGGCCCCGGCTTGCCCCACACGATCAGGTCGTGCGTCTTGTCGCTGCCGGTGATGTGGACGTCGTCGATGCCCTGGTGCTCGACGAGGTACTTGCCGACGTCGGCGCCGCCGTAGACGATGCGCAGCACGCCCGCGTCGACCAGCGGCGCCAGCGCGCGCTCGAGGATCGGCCCGGACCACTCGTTCACCGGGTTCATCTTGAGCAGGCAGACGTAGCCCTCGACGAACAGCTTCGAGAAGACGTCCATCGGCGGGATCGACGACACGTTGCCGGCGCCGAGGATGAGCGACACGCCGCCGTCGGGGTCGCGCTGGCGGTAGAAGCTCGCCTGCCGGCGCGCCGCCTCGCTGCGATCGACCCCGGCCTGCAGCAGCACGCTGCCGCGGAAGCCGGCGAACGCCACCCGGTCCATCGTGCTGACCGGGAAGACGTCGACCTCGACGCGGCCGTCGAGCCGCACGCGCGCGCCGGTGCCGAGCGGCGGCCGGCCGTCCTTCGCGATCGCGTCGAGGCTGTCGGCGAACAGCCGCGCCATCCGCAGGGTCGGCAGCGGGCCGGCCAGCCACTCCTCGGCCATCGCGTCGCCGCGCAGCCCCTTGGCCTTGCTGCCGGTCGCGACCCACGCCTCGGCGGCGTCGGCGATGCGCGACATGCAGGCCCGCAGGAGCGCCGCCTTCTCGCTCACCGCCATGCGGGCGAACGCGCGCGCGCGCTCGCGCAGCTTCGCCACCGCCTCGTCGAGGTCCTTGCGCTCCGTCGTCTGCGCGCTGACGACGCCCGCGCTCATCGGCGGCGTCGCGCCGCCTTCCGCCACCGTCGTGGTCGACGTCATGAGCGCTACTCTACGCGCAGCCGCGCCGCGCGCATCCGTCACGATCGGTGATCGTCAGGGGCGCGGCGAGTCGTCGCCCACGCCGCCGGCGGGGTGCACGGTGCGCAGCGCCTTCAGGCCCGCCTCCCGGAACTCCTCCGGATGCGTGCGCGGGTCGATGCCGGAGCGGACGCCGGCGTCCAGGTGCTTCTGGTACAGCTCGAGGCGCACCTCGTCGACCGGCGGGCAGACCGCGTCCCCCGCCTTCGTGCAGACCTCCAGCGCCCGGTTCGTGTAGTCGAGCGCCTCCTTCGCCTCCAGCCGGTCGGCGTGGGCGATCGCGGTCGCCAGCATCGCGCGCCACCGGCCGGGCGCGTCACCCATCCGGGTCGCACCCGAGGCCGCCGCCTCCACCGCCCAGTCCCACTGGCCGACCTCGCCCAGCCGCTGCGCGAGGTCCGCGACCAGCGCGCCGTCGTCCGGCTTCGCCTGCACCCGCGCCTGCGCGAAGGCGAGCGCGAGCCGCGCGTCGTCGTCCCCGCCGGCGGCCAGCTTCGCCTTCACCGGCCGCGGCGGCAGGATGATGACGAACGCGACCAGCGCCGCCACGACGATATCGACGATCGAGGCGACGCGCTTGAGCTCCATCGGAGGTTCCGACACCTTAACAGCGCGGGCGGTTCCGCGGGATTCGCCGGCGCGCCCATCGCCCGCCGATCGCCCGCCCATCGCCCGCCGATCGCCTGCCCATCGCCGCCCATCGCTCGCCTCCTCGCTCGCCGGGCGACCGCCAGTCGATCCCGGACACCCGCAATCCCCCATGGTTGCGCGGGTTTTCGATCGTGGCATTTCGCCCCGAGCCGCGTCGATCATCGCCCCGAATCGCCCCGGCCTGCCACCCGTTGCCGGCCCTCCGGTCGAAGGACTTCAGCACGGTTACACCGATGGATCTCCTCTTGCACAGCGGGCGCCGGGGCTCTCTTTCACCGCGCGACCCACCCGCGCCGCTAACGACGTCCTCTCGGAGGTATCTCGATCATGCTGCAGACGATCTCCTCGCACTTCCATCAGGGCGGATGGGGCATGTGGCTCATCCTCGTCACCTCGATCCTGATCATCGCGATCATCGTCGAGCGAGCCGTGTTCCTGTTCAAGGCATCGGTCGACAAGGACAAGCTGCTCGCGCTCCTCAAGAGCCAGGTCATGGCCGGCAACGTCCAGGGCGCCATCAAGGTCTGCTCGGGCAACCCGACGCCGATGACCCGCATCGTCCAGGCCGGCCTGATGAAGTTCAACAAGAGCGACGACGAGGTCCAGGCCGCCATGGACGAGGCCGCGCTCCGCGAGCTGCCCAAGGTCAACGCCCGCACGCCGTACCTGGCGATGCTCTCGAACTTCGCGGTCATGTCCGGCCTCCTCGGCACCATCACCGGCATGATCCGGTCGTTCGGCGCCGTCGCCGACGAGGGCGGCAGCAACCGCGCCACCGAGCTCGCCAAGGGCATCTCGGAGGCCCTCAACTGCACCGCGTTCGGCATCGCGACCTCGCTGGTCGGCCTCCTCGGCTACTCGCTCCTCCAGGGCAAGACCACCGGCGTCACCGACGACATCAACGAGGTGACCGTCCAGGTCGTGAACCTGGTCGTGAACCACCGCGCGCAGATGCAGCCGGCCGCCTGATCTCCCCTCGGACTGACTTCGGCGGCGGGCGGGACCACACCCGTCGCGCTCGCCGTCCGCGGTCGCACATCGATCCCGTTCCTGGCCGGAGGTACCCATGGGTGCATCGATAGATACGGGGGGGAACAAGAAGAGCTTCGACGTCGAGCTCAACATCGTTCCCTTCATCGACCTGATGTCCTGTCTCACCGCGTTCCTCCTGGTGACCGCGGTGTGGGTCAACATCGCGCAGATCACGATCACCCCGAAGGGCAAGCAGCGGCCGGACGTGCAGCCGCCCGACACCCCCTTGCCCGTCATCTCGGTCCTGTTGCAGCCCGACGTCGTCTACATCGGCGTCGGCCGCACCGACAAGGCGTTCCCCGTCACCCAGGCCAAGAAGGAGCCGGGCGGCGACTACGACTGGACCACGTTCGAGACCGACCTGGGCAAGCTCAAGGGCGAGGAAGACTTCGCCGAGCGCGGCGACATCGAGATCGCCGCCGAGAGCACGAACCCGGAGCACCCGGTCAAGTACGACGACATCATCCACGCCATGGACCTGGCGGTGAAGGTCGGGTTCACCCAGGTGAACCTGTCCGAGCCGTCCAGCCTCTCCTGGCGGCCCACCCTGTAGTCCGGAGGATCCGAGATGTCCGTCAGCAAGGCAGGACCCCGGCTCTACCGCTCGGTTCCGTTCAAGCACCTCGGCAAGGGCGGCGCGGCGGCGACCAAGCGCGGCTCGACCGTGTCGCTCAACCTGACCCCGTTCGTCGACATGATGACGATCCTCGTCACCTTCCTCCTGATGGTGTTCTCGACCAGCGGCGAGCTGATCCAGGCCCAGAAGGGCGTGGAGCTGCCGAAGGTCGGGCCCGACCGCAAGGACGTGCTGCAGGTGGCGCCCGTCATCATCGTCAGCAAGACCGACCTGAGCTTCCAGGGCGCGCCGGTCGCCACCATCGACAGCCTGCTCCACGACGACAACCCGTCGCTCAAGATCGAGTCGCTCTTCGAGAAGATGCAGTCGTTCCAGAAGAAGCGGCAGGAGCAGATCGACCTGCCCTCGACGGAGAGCGATCGCCGCGCGGCGAAGGCGTGCAACGACGCCAAGCAGGGCATCGTCGACAAGAACAACCTGTGTCCGATCGGTCTGGCCATCCTCCAGGCCGACAAGGACACCGACGCCCGCATCATCAACATGGTCGTCACCACCGCCAAGTACGCGGAGTTCGACAACCTGCTGTTCGCGGTCAAGAACAAGTGAGGACCCGAGCCATGAACCTGCGCTGGCAGACCTTGGCGGCGGTGGTGTTCTCCGGCTTCCTCGCCGTCTCCGCGGCGGGCTGCCCCAAGGACGACTTCGACTACCGGACCTGGACCGCCAAGCTGGGCGACGCCCAGCACAACGAGGAGGCGGTGACCGCGCTCGAGCGCCTCGGCGATCCGCGCGCGATCCCGGCGCTCGGCCGCGCGTGGGAGAAGCAGGGTCGACCCGACCGGCTGCTCCGCGTCATCGTCGGCCTGGCGCAGCCGCTCACGCCGCAGGACACGGCGGAAGGCGGCATGTACCAGTACACCGTCTACGGCTGCACGAAGTCGCCGAAGTGCCTGGGCAAGGAGCGACCCGCCCACTGGGACGACGCGAAGGAGCTCCTGAAGACGGCGATCACCGACGTCGACAAGGACAACCCGCGCTCGGTCGAGAGCGCGGTCTTCGCGGCCGAGGCGCTCGGCAAGTCGAAGATCCCCGAGGCGCTGGCGATCCTCGTCGAGGCGGCGAACAACGCCCCGGCCAAGGCGCTGCGCGGCCAGGCGATCCTGTCGCTCGGCGAGCTCGGCGACAAGAACGCCGTCCCCGCGCTCGCCAACATCATCCGCGAGGACTTCAACCCGAAGAGCCCCGAGCTCCACGGCGCGGCGCTCCTCGCGCTCGGCAAGATCAAGAGCCCGGAGGCGGTGCCGGTCCTCATCGAGGCGATGTACCGCCTGCCGTTCTTCTTCAAGCAGGTGCGGCGCGCGCTGGTCGCGTCGGGCAGCGACAAGGTCAGCGAGCGGATGCGCGCGATCCTCGACGGCACCGATGCCGACGTGAACGCGCTGTTCAAGGAGAAGCACCTCGACACCTACTGCGGCGACGTCGGCAAGGAGCCGGTCGCCCCGAGCGAGTGCCTGCCGGTGGCGGCGATGGACTACTACGCGTCCATCATCGCCGGCGACCTGTACGACCCGGCCAACGTGCCGTCGCTCATCAAGGTGCTCGGCCGCGACCCGAAGCCGGCCTACTACCTCGACTTCGCGCCCGGCCCGCCGGCGCAGAACGCCGCCCTCGACTCGATCCGCAAGATCGGCTCGCCGACGGCGGCACAGGCGGTGCTCGACGTGTGGACGAACAAGGACAGCTCGCTGCGACCGATCGCGGCGAACGTCTTCTCGTACGTCTCGCACGACGGCAGCGAGATGGTCGGCAAGGACAAGGCGGTCGATCTGCTCGGCAAGATCGCCGCCGACAACGACGCCGACCAGAACCTGCGCCTCGAGGCGGCGACCGCGTTCGCGCGGCTCGCCAACCGCAAGGACCAGATCGCGGTCCTCCGCACGCTCGCCGACAAGTACCAGAAGGCGAGCGACGACGCCCAGAAGCAGGCCGACGGCAAGCCGAAGTCCGACTACGAGGCGGCGAAGGTCCCGTACGACGCGGCCAAGGCGGCGTACGACGCGGCAAAGAAGAAGGTGCGCGACGCCGGTGGCGAGCAGAAGGCGCCGGTCGACCTGGTGAACGCCGAGACCAAGGCGAAGGAAGACTTCGACAAGGTCAAGGACCCGTACACCAAGGCGCACGCGGCGTGGAAGACGCTGACCGACACGTCCGACGCGTACCGCGGCTTCGAGCGCGTCTTCGAGACGCACATCGCCCGCATCGAGATCGCGCTCCACTGCGCGGGCGACGCCAAGTGCCTGGCCGGCAGCCTCAAGCAGACGCCCGAGGACGTCTTCAAGCGGGTGTCCGAGTTCATCAACACGGACAAGTACACCGAGGACGACAAGAAGGACCTGCAGGTCGCCGAGGTGGAGCGCGGGCTCCTCGACCTGGGCAAGATGGG
>DASZXE010001087.1:0-1775 GCA_035546475.1 Kofleriaceae bacterium | reverse complement strand
GGCCACCAGCGCCGGCGCGGCGGCGGCGGCGCGATCGCCGCCTCCAGCCCGGCCAGCAGCTCGCGCATCGACGGGTGGCGCGCCTCGCGGTCGTGGGCGAGCCCGCGCAGCACGAGGTCGCGCACGGCGGGCGGCACCGCGCTGCCGGCGGGCACCGGCGTCACCTCGCCCGACAGCACCGAGCCGACCAGCACCGAGTAGCTGACGTCGAGGAACGGCGGCTGGCCGTAGAGCGCCTCGTAGAGCGCGACGCAGAACGCGAACTGGTCGGCGCGGGCGTCGACCGGCTGGCCGAGGTGCTGCTCGGGCGCCATGTAGCGCGGCGTGCCCATGATCGAGCCGGTCTTCGTCATCGACACGCCGAGCTCGAGCTCCTCGCGCCGCGGCCCGGCGCCCGCCGCGGCCCCGGGCGCGCCCGCCGCCGGCTGATCGTCGACGGCGGAGACCAGGCCGAAGTCGGTGACGCGCACGCGCCCGTCGGAGCTGACCAGCACGTTGTCGGGCTTGAAGTCGCGGTGGACGAGGCCGGCCTCGTGCGCGGCGAGCAGCCCGCGGCCCGCGCGCAGGTAGTTGGCGACCACCTCGCGCCAGGCCTTCCCCCTCTGCCAGCCGCCGAGCGTCTGGCCGGCGACGTACTCCATCGCCAGGTAGACGCGGCCGTCGTGGGTGCCGACGTCGTGGACGGTGACGACGTTGTCGTGGGTGAGCTGCGCGATGCCCTGCGCCTCGCGCAGCAGGCGGCGGCGCGCGGCCTCGGCCTGCTCGGCGAGGTCCTGGTGCAGCACCTTGAGCGCGACCTTGCGGCCGAGCGCCGGATCGATCGCGAGCAGGACGACGCCCATGCCGCCCTCGCCGAGCTTCGACACGACCTCGTAGCGGCCGAGCGTCGAGCCGGGGACGATCGCGGAGCCCCACGGCGACATCTCCGCGCCGGGCAGCGCGGGCGTCGGATCGCCGGAGCCGGGCGTCGCGGGGCCGGTGGAGGCGCGACCGGGATCGCCGGCGTCGCCCGACGCGCTGGCAGAGCCGTGGTTCGACGGAGCGCTCGCGCGGCCGGCGGGCCCGCCCGGGACCGTCACCGCGGCCCGCTCCGACGACCCCGCGCGCCCGGCGCGGCCGAGCGGGCGCGTCCGCCCGGAGTCCCCTGCTCCGTCGTCGGATCCCTGCACGCGTCGAGCTTACGCCGGCCGGCGCACCGGGGCCACCCGCACCGCGGAGCCGCGGAGAGCCGTGGAGAGCCGCGGGCCGGCGGGCCGCGCGGCGTACAGTCGGGCATGCGCCGGGATCCCGGGCTCGACGCCGCGCGCGCGCTCGCCACCCTGGGCGTCGTGTTCGGCCACGCGGCGGCGTCGTACCTGACGACGCCGATCGGCTGGGCGGTGCGCGACACCAGCTCGGCGCGCGCGGTCGACCTGCTGGTGTGGAGCGCGCGCCAGTTCCTGATGCCCACCTTCTTCCTGCTGTCGGGCTGGCTCGGCGCGCGGGCGATCGCGCGGATGGGCGCGGCCGCGCTGCTGCGCCACCGCGCGCGCCGGCTCGTGCTGCCGCTCGCGATCTTCCTGGTGCCGATGTCGCTCGCGATGAACGCGCTGTGGGACCGGGGCCGCGCGCTCGCGGCGCGCGACGCGGTGGCGGCGCCGGTGCCCGCGCTGCGCGGCTCGCGGCTGCCGGTCACGCTCGGCCACCTCTGGTACCTCTACTACCTGATCGCGTTGACGCTGCTCGCGGTGGCGGCGAGCACGGCGTGGCGGCGCGCGCCCGCCCGGTGGCAGGCG